>NZ_JBHYGG010000057.1:0-41472 GCF_051859125.1 Gemmata sp. | reverse complement strand
GATACCGGTTCTGTTGGGCTCGGACCCGTCCACCACGGTTCCGGTTCAATCGGACCTGGTATGAGTCGGTGGTGGGAGGTTGGTCGTTGGGACCAACCACGGCAGCACGCACAACCGCGACCCGGAGGGGGGCGCGACCAAGGATGACTGACATGAAGCGAATCGCAGTTGCGCTCGGACTTCTCGCCGCGGTCGCCGCGGCCGACCGCGGGGCCGCCCAGGAGAAGAAGGACGCGCCGAAGGGCGGCGTCACCGTGGACGAGGCCAAGCGGTGCGTCCTCGTGGACGCCAAGGTCGCGCCGCGGAAGCTCCCGAACCTCGACCAGGTGTACCCGGTCGAACTCATCGCCGGGTGGGGCGCGCCCAAGGGGAAGAAGGCGCACGAGATCGTCGTGGCGATCGACGTGGACCCGTCCGAGGTCCACGAGGGGCTGGAGAAGCTCGGCCTCAAGGCCGGGAAGCCGGCCCGCGGCGAGAACACCAAGGCCGAGGGGCCGGTCGTCAACGTGTACATCGAGGTGCCCGACGGGGCCGGCGGCGGCAAGCGGGTCCCGCTCGAAAAGGTGCTCTGGGACCCGAAGACCAAGAAGGCCCCGCCCAAGATGACGTTCGTGTTCACCGGCTCGGTGCTGACGGCCACCGACCCGAACAAGCCCGACGAGAAGAAGTACGGGGCCGACGTGACCGGCAGCCTCATCGTGCTGTTCCCGGTGTCCGACGAGGTCGTGCTCCAGACCGCGTGGACCATGAAGGAGGAGAAGTTCCTCAAGCTCGACGTGAACCCGGACGCGCTGCCCAAGGAGGGCACCCCGGTGAAGCTCGTGATCGAGGCGCCCGAGAAGAAGTGACCGCGCCTTCCCCGGGACCGAGGGCGTTCCGCCCGCAGCGCTTGGTTTCTGTAGCTGGCCTCTGTGAGGCCGGCGCTTCTGGGATTCCGCGAGCGTCCGGGGTCACAGACCCCGGCTACAGAACGCACACCGTCCCGCCCGCGGTCCCAGGAATCCACCCACCACCCTCCCCGCGACCCATCACCATGACCCGCCGCACCATCCTCGTCGCACTCACGGCCGCCGGGTGTTCGCAGAACCCGGCCGCGCCGCCCCCGCCCGCCGGAACGGTCGTCGTGACACAGACCGCCGCGGCCGCGCCGCAAGGCGCCACCACGGTCCCGGTCGCCGTGCAGCCGCCGAAGCCGCCCGAGCCGCCGCCCACGGTGTTCGACTACCCGGCCGACCTCGGCGGCAAGGCGGTCGTTCGGGCGGTCACGCCTTCGCTTGCCCCGCTCGCGAAAGAGAAGACCGCCCCGGCCCCGAAGCCGCGGACCCCGCCGGCCCGCGTCGTCGATCCGGACCCGGTGCCGGTCGCACGGTACGCCCCGCCGCCGGTGCTGCCGCCGAAACCGGGCGAGTCGAAGCCGACGCCCCCGCCGGAGCGCGTGCCCTACGACCTCGGGTACCTCGCCGATGCGGTGCCCGAGAAGCCGACGTTCCCGGTCAAGCCCGGGATCACGCAGCGGGCCGCGGACGTGAAGGTGCCGCCGGCGCTGCCGGTCCTGGGCCGCCCGGCGACCGACCGCGTGGGGCTCGACGACCCGACCGCCGAGGCCGGCAACCAGGCGATCGTCGCGCCGCTCGTGCGCGTCGGGTTGCTCCCGGCGGCGTTCCTCAAGGTGGCGCTGCCCGACCCGTTCGAACTGGGCGAGCAGGTGAAGCCGCGGGTGCCGCCCGCGATCGACCCGGGGCTCGCGCCCGTCGCGGTCGATCCGCAGCGGGTGAAGTGATGCCCAATCGCAGGGATCGTTTCTTTGTTGGTGGGGCAGGCATTCTTGCCTGCCTCCCGACGCGCCCGGAGGCAGGCAAGAATGCCTGCCCCACCAAGGGCAAATGATCCACGCTCAAAGCCACCAAAGCCGAGAACCCGGTCCTGACGGACCGGGTTCTCACGTTCACACCCAGGGGTGATCGGGCCGCGCTCGGCTCACGGCAGGTTCACGCGCTTCAGCACCAACTTCGTGCGGTCGCCGCTGAGGACCACGAGCAGCTTGGCCTCGGGGATCAGGTAGAAGTGCTGGTCGAGGTCGGCCCGCCCGGCACCGCTCGGATCGAGGATCCCGTCGAACTCGGGGAGCCCGCTGAGCACCGTCGTGTTCGCGGCGAACTGGCCCACGTTCCCGGCGGCGTGGACGCTCACCATGAGCGAGGGCTTGAGCTGGCGGGCCACCGGTGGTTGCTGGGGCTGTTGCTTCACCACCTGCGCGCCGGCCGGGGCCACCCGCTTCGAGGCGAGTTCGGCGGACTGATCGTCGAGTGCGACCGCCTTGGACCCGACGACCGGGGCCGGCTTCGCACCCTCGGGGCCGACCTGATCGTTCGGCGGCGGGACGGGCTGGACCCGGGGCACCGGGACGTACCGCATGAACGCCATGACCCGGAGCACGTAGCCGTCCTGCGTCAGCGGGAGGTCGCCGGACCGCGTGACCTGCGGGAGGAACCACAGCCGCCCGACGGGCACGGTGTAGGTCGCCTTCAGCGGCACGGCCGCCCCGGTGCGGTCCACCGGGGACGCCCAGTTCCCGTAGAAGAGGCCGTCGGGGCCGGGGGTCGTGACGGCGGCGTCGACGGCCGTCACGGCCCAGTCGCGGCCGGCCTCGGTGAGCACCTTCGCGCTGCGGGTGACGGGCGGCTCGAACGAGTGGGCGAAGGTGAGGAACGCGGTGCCGTCGGGCGCGGCCCGGAGGTTGTTCGGGACGATCCCCGGCTTCTTGCGGCTCCCCTCGACCTCCTTGAGCGCCGCGCCGGTCACGTCGAGCAGCACGACGTCGCCGAACGGGTTCGTGACGAGGAGCGGGCCGTCGGTCCGGTGCCCCATCGCCATCGCGGAGACGCCGCCGAACAGCGGCACGGTCGTGTCGTACCGGGGCTCCAGGGCCGGCAGCGTGAGCACCCGGAAGGTGTTCCCGGCCGCACAGGTGACGACCCACGACAGGCCCGCGGCCACCTTCACGTCGCCCTTCTCGGCCCCGACGGTCCCGACGACCCGGCCCTCGGAGGCGTCGAACACGCCGAGCCGCCCCGCGTCGGGGAAGTGAAGCACGAGGAACCGGCCGCCGCCCCCGACGGCCACCGCCCCGACGCGGCCGCCGTGGGGCGCGAGGTCGAGGGTCGTGAGGTCGGCTTCGACTTTGGACGGCGTGATCTGCGGGACGGGCCCCGCGAGGGGATTGAGGTCGAACTTCTCGACCCGCGGCGGGGGCGGGACCGACGACCCGGGCTCGGGGGCGTCCCCGATGCCGGCCGTGAGCGACGTCCGCGGGACCGGCAGCGCGTCGGCGTGCGTGCCGGGGCGGGCCGTGAACAGGTAGTACCCGGTGGCCCCGAGCCCGCTGATGCTCACGAGCAGCACGGCGAGGCTCGCGAGCATCACGCCGAACATCGAACCACTCTTGATCTGCCGCTCGCGCCTGCGGGTGGCAGCCGTCTTCCGCCGGGTCGCGAGCCCCGCGTAGGCGGCCTGCGAGGCGGGGTAGCCGGACCGCACCCGGGCGGCCGCCGGGGCGCGGCGCGACGCGGGGCGGAACTCGGCGGTCAGTTCGGCGTCGCACCGCGGGCACTCGATTGCGACCGCGGCCCGGGCCTCGGTGACGGGGAACACGCGCTGGCAGCGGGGGCAGGTAACGTCCAACGGCATCGCACCACCGGGTGTGTCCGGCCATGAGAGGAGCCTGGTTGGAGAGGTGAGTGGGGAGTGGGGGAATTGTGGCACTGCGCGTGGGCCGACGCAAGCGCCGTCTGACGGACTGCCGAATTTCCACCCTGTGAACGATCGGTTCCCACAGGTCGGCCCGCCGAACACCGCGGTTTACCACGCTACTCGGCGAGCGAGACGCACACGAGTTCCTTGTCGTTGCGGACGAACGCGCACCGGTCGGCGAACGCCGGGTGGCTCCACACGACCTTGCGGCCGAACGCCGCGCCGGTGGGCTCGACCACCTTCGCGCGGCCCACCTCCTCGTACCTGTCGCGGGACAGCTTCGCGATCGCCAGCTCGCCGAGTTCGTTGAACAGGAAGAACCGGTCCCCGTTCTTGACGAGGAACGCGGTGCCGGACCCGCCGCCCTTGAAGTCCTCGGCCTCGTCCCTGCCGAGCACCGGCTTGAACGTGAACCACAGCTTCTTGCCGGTGTCGAGTTCGACGGCCCGCAGCATCCCGGGTTGGTCGACGCCGTAGACGAGGCCGCCCTCGACGAACGGGGTCATGTTCACCGGGTACAGGCCGCGGGGCTTCGGGGTCATCCCCTTCGCCTTGTCGGTCGCCTCGTGCCACACCACCGCCGGCTCGCCCTTCTCGTCGAACTTCAGGACGAGCCCGGCCCCGCCGATCCCGGCCGCGAACAGCCGGTCGCCCGACACCCGCGGGGCCATGATCGACATGCCGAACATCGGTTCGAGCCCGAACGACCACAGCACCCTGCCGGTGAGCGGGTCGAGGCCGTTGATCGCCTGCGCGTGCCAGATCACGAGCTGGTCCCGGCCGGCGACGTGAACGAGCGTCGGCGGGCAGTACCCGATCTCGCGGGCGGTGAGCGCCTTCCACTTCTCCCGGCCGGTCGCCGCGTCGAGCGCCACGGCGACCGAGCCGTCGCCGCCGGCGAGGCAGATCACGAGGTCCTTGTACACGAGCGGGTGCCCGCAGTACCCCCACGTCGGCACCTTCGCGTCGTAGTCCTTGGGGAGGTTCTTGGCCCACACCACCGCGCCGGTGTCGGCCGCGAGGCAGTGCAGGTCGCCCATCGCGCCGAGGAGGTACACCTTTCCGTCGGCGACGGTCGGCGTGCACCGCGGCCCGGCCGGGTAGCTGATCTGGTACGCGCAGTCGTACTCGTGCTTCCAGAGTTCCTTGCCCGTCTTCGCGTCGAGGCACAGCAAACGCTCGACGCCCGGCACCCGGGTCTTGGTGTCGAACGGGTCGGCCGGGTTCATCGCCCGCACCCCCAGGACGCGGTCGGCGACGAACACCTTCCCGCCCGCGACCGCCGGCCCGGCGTACCCGGCCGAGACCGGTGCCCGCCACAGCACCTTTGGGCCGTCCTTGGGGAACGCCTTGAGGATCCCGGTCTCGGTCCACACCGCGTCGCGGTTCGGCCCCATCCACTGCGGCCAGTCCGCGGCGGGGCACGGGCACAGAGTCGCGAGCGAACCGAGAAGCGTGAGGGCTGCGGCGGCAAGGACGCGGGGCATGGCGGCTCCGGGCGAGTTCCGAAGGCGAATAGGTCTCAAGATACCGCGCCACCGCACCGCGGCTTACAGCAGTCAGGGACTTGGGTTATCATCGGGAGCGCCCCCGGAGGACCGAACCGTGACGCCGACGACCACCCCCGATCCCGCGGCCGCCCAACCCCGCCGCCGCAAGCCCGGCCGGGCCGTGCGGATCGCGAACGTCCCGTGGGACATGTACGAGAGCGTCCTCAAGGCGTTCGGGGACAAGCGCGGCATCCGAGTGACCTACGACCGCGGGGAGCTGGAGATCATGGTCCCGAGCTTCGATCACGACCGCGGCGACCGACTCCTGGCGATGTTCGTCCCCATCCTCGCCGAGGAACTCGGGGTTCCCGTACTCCCGGGCGGCTCGACCACACTGAAACTCAAGAAGGTCATGAAGGGGATCGAGGCGGACGACATCTTTTGGCTCGCGAACGCCGCGAAGCTCGCAGGGGTTCGCGACCTGGACCTGACCGTTCACCCGCCGCCCGACCTCGCGATCGAGGTGGACGTGTCGCGGAGTTCGATGAAGCGCCTCGCCATTTACCGGAAGCTCGGTGTGCCCGAGGTGTGGCGGCTGAAGGACGACACGCTGACGTTCCACGTCCTGAGCGGGAAGAAGTACCAAATCGCATCGCACAGCCGGTCGTTCCCGCTCGTCGCGTCCGCGGACCTCGTCACGTTCGTGAAGCGGGGCCGCGAGGCCGGCGACCAGACGCCGCTCTACCGGGCGGTCCGCGCGTGGGCGCGGCAACTCGCCGCGAAGCTGCCGCAGTAACGGCCGACGACTCGGGGAACGACATGCCACCGGAACGCGCGCCTCGGTCGGCCGACGAGCGAGCCCTGTTGCGGGCGCTGACCGGCCAGTTGGGCGACACGCTCGCGCTGGACGCCTACACCGACTGGCTCGAGGAACACGACGACCCCCGCGGCGCGTACCTGCGCGGGTTCACGACCGCCTACAGGAGTGGGAGGCGGCTCCCGGCACGACCCCAGGGCGTTTCGGCCGACTGGGACGAACTCGTCGGCCTCGGCCCGCGGCGGCGGCTCCGCGATCGACCGGCCGTGGTCGGGGGTCTCGAACCGCACCTCCCGACGCTCCTCAACGCCGGGCAAGTCTGCGTGCGCCTGGACCTGCTGCCGCGACAGTCGATGTCCCGCGTTGCCCCGGCCGCCAGTCGCGCCGGCGGCGTGCCGGACCTGCCCGTTGGAACCCCCTGGCCAATGTGTAATGACGACCTCTGCGGCGGCCGCTGGCCGATGCTCTTCCTCGGTCAGATCAACCTCGCCGACCTCGCCGACACCCTCTGCCAGAACCTCCTCCCTACGGCCGGCCTGTTGAGCCTGTTCTTCTACCCGGAGAACCACCCGCGCGGGCTCGAACTCCGCTACACCCCGCCCGGCGTCCCGCTCGCATGCACCCGCCCGCCCGAGCCGTACGCGTTCAATCCCGCCCAGATCGGTAACGTGCGGTTCCCGACCGACCCCACGCGCCCGGTCCGGCTCGTCGAAGCGGTGCGCTACCCGGGGTGGTTCGACGCACTCGCCGGCACGCTCGGCGAGTTCGACGCCGCCGGGGACGATCGCATCGATTGGGTTCTGTCGGGCGATCGCGCCGAGAAGCCGCACTACCTCGCGTCGCGGTACCGGCCGTCGGTGTGCTCGCAGTGGGCACCGGACCTCCGCTTCGCCGACGTTCCGTCGTCGCACCTGGAGCTGTTCGAGTTGTCGGACAACGAGGCGCTCCACTGGCACTTCGGCGAGAAACTGCACGTGTTCGTCGATGCCGCAGCGGCGCGCCGCGGGGACTTTCGCCAACTGAATTGGGGGACGATCTGAGCAACGCGGGCAACGAACCACAGGCCGGCCCCCGACCACCCACGGCACCGCAGTACCGGCCGCGGGCCGCCGGAGTGATCCGGCGGCCCGCGGGTTCACAGCACCTCGAACACCACCTCGGGGGCGTGGCGGCGGCAGATTGCGGCCGCCACTTCCGTCCGCAAGAACCCCGCCGCCCGGGACACCGACGCTTCCACCGGTTCCCGGGCGGCGTCGGGTGCGGACAGCACCACGAGCAGCCGCCCCGTGTGCGGGGCCGGTTCCACCGACGCCACGGTCAGTGCTTGCAGCACCGGGTCGCCGCACCCCGCGAGCGCCTGGTGCAGCGCGTCCCTCACCTGGGCACAGAGCTGGAGTGCCTTGCGGCCCGCCTGCTTCGGCGTGTTCCACGGCTTCGCGTGGAACTCCTTCGGGTCGGTCCCGTCCTCGCCGCCCAGGTCGCCCGCGAGTCGGGTCAAGTCATCGGATCGTTGCCGCCTGCGACTCATTTGAGTCGTCGCCTCGAATGGAAAGGGATGGACCTGCGACGCCACCGACCGCTTTCACACGGGCACGCACGGGTCACCTCCCTTCAACGCGAGAAGCCCGCCCCAACACGGGCGGGCTTCTCATCGGACACCGGCGCTCGCGGCGAGGTTCACCGGCCGGCGGCGATCGCCGCGGGGTCGAACGCCTTCTTCGGCCCGCGGTACTCCTGCCGCTCGATCGGGTACTGGTCGAGGCCCAGCGCCGGGAGCAGGCAGTCGTGGGTGCGGTCCGGGTCGATGACCGCGCCGCGGCTCATGATCTGCCGCACGGCGTGGCGGCTCGCACCGATGCCGAAGAACGAGAGCGGGTAGCGGCTCCGGCTGTAGAGCGGGTCCATGTCCGTGATCGCGTGGATGCAGTCGGAGCCGTTGCCGCACCGGGCCGCCTCGCCGAGCGAGTCGATGCACTGGTACCCGATCGCGCCGGAGTCGATGAACGCCTTCTGGGTCAAGAACCGCTGGTACGCGCCGTGCCAGATCTCGTACGGCCCCCACATCGCGACCGTTTCGTCGTGCTCGAGCATCCCGCGGACCGACGCGTGCAGGTCCAGGTTCACCCCGGGCTCGACGCGGAAGTTCCGCGGGCGGATGTCGAGCGTCGCCGGCATCCAACTGATCGTGCTTTGCTCGACCGCGGGCACAACCCCCGCGCCGAGGTCGGTCACCTTCACGACCGTCGCCCACGAGTGCGTGTACTTCGGCGTCTTGGGCTTCGATTCCGACCCGAACACGATGAGGAAGTACCGCTCGTTCGGCGGGGCCGGTACCGCAAGGAGTTGGGCGGGCGTCAGGTCGTCCGCCGGGGTCGGCGGCTTCGTGGCGAACGTCGCGCACCCCGGGCCGGTGAGCGCGAGAACCAAGACGAGGGCGGGGCGCATGCGAGACTCCGGCGGAACGACGTCCATGCTCGCACATCGGCCCCGCGACAGAACGGGCATAACCCCGGCGACTCCCCCCGCCGCGGCGACCCGCCCGCCCGCACCCGCGCGACCCCTACAGCTTCGCGCGAACCCCGTTCCGGGTGTCGCGTCCTCCACGCGGGGAATACAACTACCCCATCCGGACGAACTTCTCCAGAAAGGACGAGCAGAGATGAAGGCCCGACTGTTCACCCCCGGCCCGACCCCGGTCCCGGAAGAGTCGCTCCTCGAACTGGCGCGGCCGGTGACGTACCACCGCTCGCAGGAGGCCAAGGCGGTTCTGGCCGAGGTGTCGGAGGACCTGAAGTACGTGTTCCAGACGGCGCAGCCGGTCCTCACGCTCACCAGTTCGGGCACCGGCGGGATGGAAGCAGCCGTCGCGAACGCCTTGGCCGCGGGCGAGAAGGCCGTCCTGCTGACGGCCGGCCGGTGGGGCGAGCGGTGGCGGGGCGTGCTCAAGGCGTTCGCCGCGAACGTCGTCGCCGTCGAGGTGCCCTACGGCAAGGCCGTGACCCCGGAGATGCTCGCCGCCGCGCTCGCCGCGAACCCGGACGCGAAGGCCGTGTTCGCCACGCTCAGCGAGACCAGCACCGGCGTCGGCCACGACGTCGAGGCGTTCGGCAAGCTCGTCGCCAGGACCGACGCGCTGCTGATCGTGGACGCGATCAGCGGCATGGGCGCGATGGAGTGCAAGGTCGACGCGTGGGGCATCGACATCTGCGTCACCGGGTCGCAGAAGGCGCTCATGCTCCCGCCGGGGCTCGCGTTCGTGAGCGTGTCCGAGAAGGCGTGGAAGAAGATCGACGCCACCCCGATCCGCAGCTTCTACTTCGACCTGCGGCGGTACAAGAAGTCGTACGCCGAGAGCGACACGCCGTTCACGCCCGCGAACACGCTGATCCGCGCCCAGCGCGCGAGCCTGAAGCGCATCCGCACCGAAGGGATCGAGAACCTGTGGGCGCGGCACGACCGCGTCGCGGCCGCGTGCCGGGCCGGGGTGAAGGCGATGGGGCTGGAACTATTCGCCGAGCGGCCGAACAGCGGGCTCACGGTCATCACCGTGCCGGCCGGCGTGGACGGCAGCGGCACGCTGAAGAAGATGGAGAAGCAGTACGGGTTCAAGCTCGCCGACGGCCAGGACAACATGAAGGGGAAGATCTGGCGGCTGTCGCACATGGGGTACACCGACGCCTTCGACGTGCTGGGCGCGCTCAGCGCGCTGGAGCTGGTGCTCGTCGAGAGCGGGTTCAAGGTCGAGCCCGGGGCCGGCGTCGCCGCGTTCCAGAAGGCTTACGCAGCGAAGTGAGCCGTGGTAGCATGGGGGCGTCCGTGCCCACGCCCCGACTGGCGTGCCGGGAGCTTCCGCGCCCGGCGGAACGGCCCTCCGGTCGCTCACGCTCCCGGCTCGCCTCGGTCACCTCGACACTCCACATGTCGATCAATCGCTCCAGGCCGCCGGTCGCCGCTGTGGTCCTCGCCGCCGGTGGCGTGGCGCTCGTCTGCTCGCTCGCCCGGTTCTGGGGGGCGAACCCCGAGTACGTCGACCGGTTCCTGATCCTCGCCGGGGCCGCGTACGCCGCGTGGAGCGTCTGGCCCGCGGTCGCGCACCTCTCCCCCGCCCCGTCCCGACTCGGCTACCTCCCGCTGCTCGTCGGTGCGGCGGCGTTCCCCGTCGGGTGGTTCCTCCAGGCTCAAGTGGTGCCGAAGCCGGTCGTCCTCTGGTGGCTCACGGCCGTGTGGGTGCTGGCGGCGGGCGGACTCGTTCTGGTTGCGGTCGGGCCGCGGCACCTCCGGCGGCTCGCGTTCCCGCTCGGGTTCGTCTTCTTCGCCCTCCCGGTGCCGCTCCGCGTCCTCGTGCCGCTGCAGCTCGTGCTGCAAACCGGGACCACCACCGTCGCCGCGTGGGCGCTCCCGGTGCTCGGCATCGCCGTCGAGCGGCACGGGTTCGTGCTGAGTCTACCCGGTGGCGACCTCGGCGTCGCGGAGGCGTGCAGCGGGGTGCGGTCGGTCACGGCGCTCACGGCGATCGCGGCGTTCGTCGCGTGGTGGCGCGGGTTCGGGCCGGTTCGCGGGGCGGCGCTCGTGCTGCTGTCGGTCCCGGTGATCGCCGCGGTGAACGCGGCCCGCGTCGTCGCGAGCGGGGTGATCCAGGAGCGCGCCGGGGCGGACTACGTCCGCGGGAACTGGCACGAAGCGTTCGGCGTCTTGATGGTCCTGCTCGGCCTCGGGTTGATCGTCGCCCTGGCGCACCTCTTGCGGCCGCGACCCGCTGCGCTGGCACCGGCGCCGGAACCGGCCCTTCCCCACGGCCCGCCCCCGCTCGTGCCGCGCCCGGCGACCGTTGTCCTGATCTCCTCGGCGGTTGCGACCGTCGCCGCGCAGTTCCTCGGGACCGGGGCCGAGCAGGAGGTGCTCGCGTCGGCACCCATCGAGCAGATCCCGCACGCCCTCGACCGGTGGCGGGGGACCGACCTGCCCGTGCCGGACGACGTGCGGTCCGTCCTCTCGGCCGACGCGATCACCCGCCGCGAGTACAGCGACCTCGGGTACACCGTTCACGTCTGGGTGATCTACTGGTCGTCGCAGCGGATGGTCAACGGCTACCACCACCCCGACGTGTGCTGGCCGAACCGCGGGTTCCGCCAGACGGTCCGCGACACGGTTCCGGTCCCGCTGGGCGGCGGCCCCGGCTCGGTCCCGGTCACGCTCCGCGAGTTCGTCCGCACGGCTCCCGGGGGCCGCGACACCGACCGGCAACTGATCCTGTACTGGACGCAAGAGGGGCGGCGGGTGTGGGATGCGGCCGACGAGCAGCGGGCGCAGGCGACCGGAGGCGCGGCCCACGAGTGGCTCGGGGAGCGATTGTTCCGGCGGGAGCGGCCGGCCGTGACAGGTCGCCTCGTTGTTCTACTGGGAACACCACTTTGGGGTGACGGCGCAACGATCCGCACGCAGACGCTCGGCCTCGCCGGGCGCGTCGCGGGCGAGTTGTACCGGGCGTGCCCGTGGGCCGACCCGCAGGGCGGGACGGTGCAGGAACGCGGACAATAATCTCCGACCGTTCGCTTCGTAGTTCTTGCGAGATAAGTGATTTTCCCAGTTTTTGCGGTTCACGACCAATTCGGGGGCGTGTTAGAATGTCCCCCGTAACACCTGGCCTCTCTCCCCCAGATTAACACCCTGTTCATCTTCACCGAAGAGAGCCGGCATGTTCGCCCATGAAACTGTGACCGCCCTCCTCGCCCTCGGGGCCGGGGTCGGGCTCCTGTCGACCGGCCTCGCCCGGGGCGTCGCGCGCCGGGCCGGGCTGGTCGATAAGCCCGACGGGCAGCGGAAGGGGCAGGCCGCACCGGTCCCCGTGGCCGGGGGCGTCGCGGTCCTCGCCGCGGCCCTCGTGACCCTCGCGGCCGTCGCGTTGCTCGACCCCGCCGTGGCCGCCGCCCTCACCGCCGACCCCCGCAAGACGCTCGCGCTCCTCGCCGGGGCCGTACTCATCACCGGCGTCGGCGTCGTCGACGACCGGTTCAACCTCCGCGCCCGGTACAAGCTCGGGGGCCAGTTCCTGGCCATCACGACGCTCGTGGCCGGCGGCGACTTCGTCATCCACAGCGTCGGCGTGTTCGGGTTCGTGATCGACCTGGGCCGGCTCGCCGGGCCGTTCACCGTGTTCTGGCTCCTCGCGTGCGTGAACGCGCTGAACCTGATCGACGGCATGGACGGCCTGCTCGGCACGGTCGGGTGCATCGCGCTCGTGACGTTCGCGGTCATCGCCGCCATCGGCGGGCACGTGTTCGCGGCGAGCGTGGCCCTGGCGCTGGCCGGGGCGGTGTTCGGGTTCCTCTGGTGGAACCTGCCGCCGGCCACGATCTACATGGGCGACGCGGGGAGCATGCTCATTGGGCTCGTCGTCGGGGCGGTGGCGATCCCGGACTCCCTCAAGGGGCCGGCCATGATCTCCCTGTGCGCCCCGCTGGCCATCCTCGTCCTACCCGCGTTCGACACCGCCGCCGCGATCGTCCGCCGCAAGCTGACCGGCCGCGGGCTGGCGCAGGCCGACTGCGGCCACATCCACCACCGGATGCTCGACCGCGGCCTGACCCCGAAGCGGGTCCTGGCCGTCGTGGCCGCCCTCGGGACGTTCGCCGCCGCCGGGGCGCTCGGGAGCATCGCCTGGAGCAACGACCTGTACGCCCTGCTCGCCGCCGCCGGGGTCGTCGCCTCGCTCGTCACGTGCAAGCTGTTCGGGCACTCCGAGCTGGGCCTGATCCGCGCCCGCGTGGCGAAGATCGTCCGCAAGGTGTTCGTCCGCGACGCGAGCGCGTGGGGCCTGGCCGTGCGGCTCCAGGGGTCCCGCGACTGGGGCGCGGCGTGGGCGGAACTCACCGCCCTCGCCCGCGGCCTCGGGGTCCAGTCCCTCAGGCTCGACGTGAACGCGCCGGCCCTGCGCGAGAACTACCACGCCCGGTGGGACAGCTCCGCCGCCGAACTCGCCCTCAAGTTCCTGCAACTCGAGGTCCCGCTCCTGGGCAAGAGCGGCGCCCCGATCGGCCAACTGGCGGTCACGATCCCCCGCGACGGCCGCCCGCTGGCCGAGGCGTTCGCGCTCGTCGCCCGGCTCATCGAGACGTTCGAGTTCCACGCCGCCGGCCTCATCGCCCCCGCCCCGCGGCCCGGCGCCCGCCCGACGCCCGTGCTGGTCGCGGCCCCGGTCGTGGTCCGGGTCAGTCCCGAGCCCGTCGCCATCCGCGCCTGACCGCCGGGCCGGCCCCGGCCGCGCCCGCTCCCGCCCGTTCCCTTACAACACCTCCCGGGGACCACCTCGCCTTGACCCGCCTCCCGGGGCACCGTATGTCCGCGCCGCGCGAGCCTCGACACGCTCCCGTACTCGCCGCCGAAGTCCTGGCCCTCCTCGACCCGCGACCGGGCCAGACGTGGGTCGACTGCACCGTCGGCGGCGGCGGCCACGCGCGGCTGATTGCCGAACGACTGGGTGCCTCCGGGCGGCTCGTCGGGCTCGACCAGGACCCGTCGATGCTGGACCTGGCCCGGCCGCGGCTCGCCGGGGCCGGGGCACACGTCACGCTGGTTCACGCGAACTTCGACCAACTGGCCGGGGTGCTCGAGAACCTCGGGACCGGCGCGGTGGACGGCGTCCTCGCGGACCTCGGGTTCGCCTCCGACCAGATGGACGCCGGGGCGCGCGGGCTGAGCTTCCGCGAGGACGGGCCGCTCGACATGCGGCTCGACCCGACCGCCGGGACCACGGCGGCCGGCCTGGTCAACACGATGAGCGAGGCCGCCCTCGCGGACGTGTTCTTCGAGTTCGGCGAGGAGCGGCACAGCCGGCGGGTGGCGCGCAAGGTCGTGGAGCGCCGGGCGACCCGGCCGTTCGCGACGACCGCCGACTTCGCCGCCGTGGTGCGGAGCTGCGTCCCGCGGTCGGGCGGGATCGACCCGGCGACCCGCGTGTTCCAGGCGCTGCGGATCGCGGTGAACGACGAACTCGGGGCGCTCGACCGGTTGCTCGCCGCGCTGCCAAAGCTCGTGGGGCCGGGCGGCCGGGCCGGGGTCATCAGCTTCCACTCGCTGGAGGACCGCCGGGTGAAGCAGGCGTTCCGCGGGCCGCCGTGGGAGCCGGTGACGAAGAAGCCCGTTGAGGCCGGCGACGAGGAGATCGCCCGCAACCCCCGCAGCCGGAGCGCCAAGCTCCGCGTGGCGAGACGAACCTGAGCGAACCGCGGTTCGCGACACCAGCGAGGTCACGGATGACCGCCGAACCCATTGCCGTTGACGCGCCGAAGCCGCGACCTGTCGCCGCGCCGCTCCCGTCGCTGCCCCCGCTCCCGCCGCTCCCGAAGGCGGCCGACAGGCCCGTCGAGCCGGTGAAGCTCGCGGAGGCGCCGGCGGCCCGAGCCGCGGCACCGGTGGCGGGTCCACCGGCCCCCGCGCCCGCGGCGAAGAAGGCGGGCCTGGGCAAGAAGATCGTCGTCGCGGCGGCGTCGGCGCTGAGCCTCGCGGCCGGCGTCGCGGGGGTCAAGTACCTCGCGCCGGACGACCCGCCCGCGACCGCGACCCCGTCGGCCCCCACACCGCCCGCACCGATTGCCGCGGCCCCGCGAGAGCCGGCCGTGTTCGAGCGGCCGGTCATCGAGCACCCGAAGCCGGTCCCCGAGACGATTCCGCCCACGGCGCTGCCCGTCGCGCCGCACGTGGATCCGCAGTTCCCCGTGGTGACGCCGACCGCGCCGGTGCGCCCCGTCGCGATGGTCGAGCCGTTGCTGCCGCCGGTCCCGAGCACCGCCCCGGCGGCCCCGGACCTCGTGCCGCCCGGACCGAAACCTGCGCGCGAGCCGAAGCCGTCGAGGCCCGAGTTTGCGGCGGCCCCGCCCCCGCCGGCGTTCGACGCTCCCGTGCGGCCGCCGAGCGTGACGCAGGCCGGGGGGACCGAACCCGCTCCGCTGGTCCCCGCCGCACCGCCGGCCATCCCGACCGTTGGCCCGCAGGTGCCCGCAATTCCGTCGGCCGGACCGGCGACGCCCGCCGCACCGATGATCCCCGCGGCGCCGACCACCAGCCCGGCGCTGCCCGCGCTCCCGGGCGGCCCCGGGGCCCCCGCGCTGCCGGCGATCCCGCCGCCGGGCGGAACCCCCGCACTGCCTCCGGCACCACCCGCGAGCCTGCCGCCGCCCCCGATCGACGTCGCGCCGAAACTCGACGTCGCCCCAAAGCTCGACGTCGCACCGAAGCTGCCGGCCCCGCCGTCGGCCGTGGTTCCGCCGGTCGGGCCGGGTGGCGGCGCGCCGGTCGAGCCCAAGAAGTCGCTCCCCGAGCCGGAGTTCGCTCCGTCGCCCGCACCGAAGGGGCCGTCGGTCGCACCGCCGCCGGTCACCGGGTCGCCCGTGGGTCCGTCGCTCCCGCCCGCGGCCGATCTCGTGAGGCCCGCGACCCCGGTCGCGCCGGTCGGCGGAGGGGACGCGTCGCCCGCACCGCCCAGGCCCGAGGTCCCGCGGCCCGAGCCGAAGCTGAACCCGCCGGTGGCCGCGACCCCGCCGGCGGCCGAGCGGGCGAAGCCCGAGTTCACGCGGGCCGATTCGAAGTCCGCCGTCACCCCGGTCGCGGCCATCGAGCGGGCACCGGTGACCTCGTTCGACGTGGACCTGCACGAGCCGAAGGCCGGCGACACCTACGAGTCGATCAGCCGCGAGTTCTACAACGACACGCGGTACTCGGCGGCGCTGCGGGCGTACAACCGGAACAAGGCGCTCCAGGGGTCCGGGCCGATCGACGTGCCGCCCCTGCACGTCCTCAAGCGCTACCTCCAGGGCGGGTCGAAGCCCGCGACTGTGCCCGTGAGCCAGTCGGGCGGAATCCCCGAGTGGGGCAGCGCGACGCCGAGCGCCCCGGTGCGCTCGAGCGGCGCGGAGAAGACGTTCCGCGTCCCGACCGGCGGCATGAGTATGCGGGCGGTCGCCCGCGTCACGCTCGGGAACGAGCAGCGGTGGAACGACGTGTACTCGCTGAACCCGCAGTTCAAGGCCGACGAGCTGCTCCCCGCCGGGACCGACGTGAAACTCCCCGCTGACGCCCGGATGCCGTGACAGCGGGTCCCGGCACGAGTATCATCGGGGCGTCGCGGTCGACCGGACCGCGACGCCCCGATTGCATTCCGGGAGACAACCGTGATCGCCCTGATTTTGTTTAGCGCCTTCGCTCAGCATCCCAAACTCGAGCCCGCGAAGCAGGTCCCCGAGGAAACCTCAAAGCTTGGCCCGGTGTATACGGCCTTTCCAGAGTTGAAGCCTCCCCCGATGACGACGGACGGGAAGCCCGCTGACCGTGGTGCACGGAGTAAGGAACTCCACGAACTGATTTTCAAGGACGTCTTCGCGGACCTTCCTGCTGATGCGACGCTGCTTCAAAAAGTACAGTACCAACAAGTACACGAAGGATTGTTATATCTTCAGAAAATTAAAGAGGTAATTGACCTCGGTAGGTGGGACTCCGCATACTATAAGGAATACTTGAGTATGGCGTCGCAGGTTCACAGGGCAGCGGCCGAACTGCACACGATCCCTACCAGGCGCATTCGATGCTTTGAAGCTCGGGTCATTCTGCTCAAGGAAATCGAGATATTCGTAACGTGGCGCGTCGAAACCGGGAACTCACCGCCCCAGGATCTGCACAGCGTTCGCTTTCAGAGGCTCCAGGCAGAAGCTGATTTGCTGGCGTTGAAGGAATCGCTCAAGTCCGCAAAGTGAGATCGGTCTCGGGAGCGACTCAATGAGTCTCGGCACGGGCGGTCAGTTCGTCACCTGCCCGCCGCTGAGCGCCGCCACGGTTCCCGCACACGAGCGCCGGGGCACCCCGGTTGGGCCGAGCCCGCCCGCGAAGCCCGCGACGGGTGCCGCGCGCGTCCTCTACGCCGGGGCCGGGATCGGGTTCGTCGGCGTCGCGTACCTCGGCGTGCTGCTGCCGGGGCTGCCGACGACGCCGTGGGTCCTTCTCGCCAGCTACTGCTTCTCGAAGTCGTCGCCGCGGCTGGAGCGCTGGCTGCGGCGGTCGCCGGTGTTCGGGCCGCTGCTACGGGACTGGATCGAGCACCGCGGGATCCGCCGGCCGGTCAAGGTCGCCGCCGTGTGCCTCGTCGCGACCGTCGTGACGCTCAGCATCGCGTTCGGCCGGGTGCCGGTGTGGGTGAAGTGCGTGATCGGCGGGCTCGCGGCGGTCGGCGTCTGCACCATCACGTTCGCGGTGCCGACGATTCCTCGAAGGCCCGTCGATCACTCGAACAGCCCCGACTGAGGCCTCTCGTCGGCCTTCGGCTTCGGTTGCGAGCGGCCCAGCAGCGCGAACCCCCGCGGCATCGCGATGCGGCCGCGGCGGTCGCGGCTGACGTACTGCTCGCGGAGCAGGTACGGCTCGATCTCGTCCGAGAGCGTGTCGACCGCGAGGTTCATCGTCGCGGCGAGCGCCTCGACCCCGGTCGGCCCGCCGCCGTACAGGTCGATGAGCGTCTCCAGGTACTTCCGGTCGTTGCGGTCGAGCCCGTCGCGGTCCACCTCGGCCATGTCGAGCGCCGCCCGCGCCACCTCCTCGGTGATGTTCCCGTCGTGCCGGGCCGCGGCGTAGCTCCGCGCCCAGTACAGCCGGCTGTTCGCGACCCGCGGCGTCCCGCGGCTGCGGCGGGCCAGTTCGTGCGCGGCGGCCGGCGAGAGCGGGGTGTTCAGCTTCGCGGCGTTCACGGTGACGATCCGCGCCAGCTCCTCGGTGCTGTAAAACTCCAGGTGCTCGTGGATCTTGAACCGGTCCCGCATCGGCCCGCTGAGCATCCCGCTGCGGGTGGTCGCGCCGATGAGGGTGAACCGCTTCAGCGCCATCGAGATGGTGCGGGCGCTCATCCCCTCGCCGAGCACGATGTCGATGCGGAAGTCCTCCATCGCCGGGTAGATGAACTCCTCGACCACCCGCGGCATCCGGTGGATCTCGTCGATGAACAGGATCGACCCTTCCTCCAGGTTGGTGAGGAACGGGAGCATGTCGGCGGGCTTCGAGAGCGCCGGGCCGCTGGTCATCTGGACCGTGGTGCCAAGTTCGTTCGGGAGCACCGTGGCGAACGTGGTCTTGCCGAGGCCCGGCGGGCCGTCGAACAGGATGTGCCCGAGCGGCTCGTTGAGCTTCTTGCAGCCCGCGACGGCGACCTCCAGCCGCTCCGCGACCTTCCGCTGCCCGATCACCTCCTTGAGGAGCTTGGGCCGCAGTGCCGCGTCGTGCTTCTGGACCTCGTCGGCCGGAACGGTGGTGATGACTTTCTCACGGCCCATAGGTGCCTTCACGTCTTGAGCTGTTATCAGGCAAGGTTCGGGAATGTTTGGCGAATGAGATCGAGAAGCTGACGGGCGGCGGCCTCATCAAGCTGAATCGACTGACTAATCTTCTCGGTAAATGTCCGATCTTCTGTGCCGAACGTATCGAGCTGGAGAATCGTCTTTCCGCCATCCGCCGTGAACGACGAGACGTGGCATCGGGTCGGTGCGTGGACCCTCTGTCGCTCCTTCGTGGTCTGCTCAATTTGGGCAATCAGTGCCATGGTCGCTCACCTCTTCGCAAACCGGCGGAGGAGTTCTTCGTTCTCCCTGAGACTGGCGTTCATCGCTTGTTGAAACGGTGCGTCGTCAGCCCTCACGAGAAGGTGCCGCTTGACGATGTCCGCTGCCAGTTGTTCGGGGGTCACCCCGAGGCCGGCAGCCTCCTGTTGGAGGGCAATCTCACTCGGTTGATCGAGTTGAAACGAGATGGTCATGGGCCGTTACCCCTTCTGAGCGTAGATCAGCGTGAGTGCGTCCGGGAGGTTCTTGAACGGCTTGCCGCAGGTCAGCAGGGCGTCGAGCCTGGTGCGGGCCTCGATTGGGTTGTGGCCGAGGCCCATCAGCGCCTGGTACACGTCCTCGACCAGTTGACCGTCGGCGTCCATCGACACCACCACGGGTTGCGGATCGGGCTCGGCCGCGGCCGCGGCTTTCTTCTTGCTCGCCCTGGCCTTCGGCTCCTCGGGCGGGGTCGCGCCGCCGGGCGCGGGGGCCGGTGCGGACGCCGCCATCACGAAGCTCGCCACCTTCCGCTTCAGCGTCGTGACGATCTGCTCGGCCGTCGTCGCGCCGATGCCGGGGAGCGTGCTGAGCCACCGCGCGTCCTGCCGGGCGATGGCGTCGGCGATCTCCCGCACCGGGCGGGCCATCGCCTTGAGCGCCTTCTTCGAGCCGATCTTCTCGACGGTGCAGAACAGGTCGAAGAACTCGAGTTCGGCCTCGGTGTTGAACCCGAGCTTCCGCGGAACGAACCGGTTCCCGCCCGAGTTGCCTTCGAGGTACTCGGTGACGTGGAACGTGACCTCCTGGCCGACCCTCATCTGGATGACGCGGCGGACGCTCTCGGGCACCAGCACCTGGTACTCGAAGGCGTCGATCTGGAGGCGGACCTCGTCGTCGAGCACGCGGGTGAGGACGCCCGTCATCTTGGTAATCATGCCGCGTCGTCCGTGGATTCGGGTTCGTCGTCGATCCGGTCCGGGTCGGGGCCGAACAGCGCCTCGCAGTTGATGCCGGTGAACGTCGCGCCGCGGGCACCGCCCATGATCCCGCCGCTGCCGGCGAAGTAGTGGCACAGGGCGATGGCGAGGGCGTCGGCGACGTCGTGCGGCTCGGGCGGGCCGGCGAGGTTCAGCTCGCGGGCGACCGCGTGCTGCATCTGCTCCTTGCTCGCCCGGCCGCTGCCTGTCACGAGCTTCTTCACCCGGGCGGGGGCGTAACTGGTCACAGGTATACTATACTGCGCACCGGCGAGGAAGAACGCCCCGCGGGCGTGGGCCATGAGGATCGCCGTCCGCGGGTGGTCGTAGTGGGCGAAGAGCTGCTCGACGGCCATCGCGGTGGGTGAGTACTGCTCCAGCACCTCACACAGCCCATCGTAAAGCGTCTTGACGCGGCGGGCCATGTCAGCAGTGTCGCGGCCCTCGGCCGAGCGGATGACGCCGGCCTCGCACACCCGCGGCCCGGCGTCGGTGACTTCGAGGACGCCGTACCCCGTGACTTGCAGGCCGGGGTCGATGCCGAGGATGCGCTTCGGGGTGGGCACGGTCGCACCTCGCACGAGAAGTTCGGATCACCCCGCTATACCCCGCCCCCGGCAAAACGAAATGTCGGTGCCCTTCCCTGAACGAAGGCGCGATGTGCGTTCCGGCGTCCGGTCCGGCACAGGCCGCCCGACCGGACGCGCACCGATCAACTCCCCACGCGCCACGTCGTGCCGCCGGGGCGGTCTTCGAGGGTGACGCCGAGGTCCGCGAGCCGCTTGCGGATCAGGTCCGTCTGGTCGAACAGCGCCTTCTTCAGCGGGTTGTCCTTCGCCGCCGCCTTCGCCTCCGTGCGGAGGTTGTTCCGCAGGTCGAGGAGCAACTGCATGAGCCCCGCGACGAGCGCGCCGCCGAGGTCCGCCTGCGGCACGTCGAACGTCAGCCCCAGAACAGTCGCCATCTCCTTGACGAGCGTCGCGCCCTCGATGAACTCGGCCTTCGCCGCGGCGTTGGTCGTCGCGGGGTCTTCGAGCTTCGCGGCATCTGCGGCCTTGTTCAGACTCGTGACCAACGTGCTCAGCACGCCGACCGCGCCGCCGGTGTTGAAGTCGTCGTCGAGGTACGCGCGGAACTCGCGGTACGCTTCCGCGAACGCCGGCTGCGTGAACGTGCGGTTCGGGTCGAACGTCGCGGGCGACTTCAGCTCCGCGTACCCGCTCCCCGTGACGCGCTTCACGCGCTCGGCGAACCGCACGAACGACCCGTGGGCCGTTCGCGACTCGACGAGGCCGTCGGGAACCGGCGTCGCCGGGTTCTTCCAGTCCCAGATGCCCAGGTCGATCGGCGAGCGGTAGTGCGTCTTCAGCATGAAGAACCGCAGTGCCTCACCCGACACGTGCTTCAGCGCGTCGACCACGTTCAGCACGTTGCCGAGCGACCCGGCCATCTTCGCTTCGTTGCCGTCCTTGTCCTTGAGCTTCAGCAGGCCGTTGTGCATCCACACGCGGGCGAACGGCTTGTCGGTCCAGCTCTCGCTCTGGGCGAGTTCGTTCTCGTGGTGCGGGAACTGGAGGTCGAGACCGCCGCCGTGGATGTCGAGCGTCTCGCCGAGCATCTTGATCGCCATGCAGGTGCACTCGATGTGCCACCCCGGGCGGCCGCGACCGCACGTGAACGGGCTCTCGTACTGCACCTCGGGCGGTTCGTCGGGCTTGGCCCCCTTCCACAGCGCGAAGTCGCCGGGGTTCCGCTTGCGGGCGTTCACCTCGAGCCGCGCGCCGGCCTCCATCTGCTCCGGGTCGCGGTTGCTCAGCGCGCCGTAGTCGGTGTCCCTCGACACGTCGAAGTACACGCCGTCGCCCACCTGGTAGGCGTAGCCCTTCGCTTCGAGCTTCTGGATCACCTCGATCATCCCGCTCACGTACTCGGTCGCCCGCGGGAAGTGGTCGATGCCGGTGACGTTCAGCGCCTTGAGGCACTTGAAGTAGTCCTCGGTCATCTGCGCCGCGAGCGCCGGCACGGTCGTCTTCAGTTCGCGGGCGCGGACGATGAGCTTGTCGTCCACGTCGGTGATGTTGACGACCCAGGTCACCTTGTACCCGAGGTACGTGAGGTAGCGCTTGACCGTGTCGAAGATGACCGGCCCGACCATGTGGCCGATGTGGCTCGGCTTGTACACCGTCGGCCCGCACACGTACATCGAGACGGACTCGCCCGGCCGCTTGTGGAACGGTTCCTTCTTGCGGGTCAGCGTCGAGTACACTTGCAGGGCCATAGAGCGAAATCCTTGATGATCCACAGATTACACAGAAGACACAGATTTGAAGAACGGGCACCTCGGTCTTTAATCTGTGTCCTCTGTGTAATCTGTGGATAACTTCTGAACCAATACCACGGCGTGGGTGGCGATCGCCTCGCAGCGGCCGATGTGCCCGACCCTCTCGCCGGTCTTCGCCTTCACGTTCACGCAGTCGGGTGGGACGCCGAGCAGCAGGGCGAGGTTGTCGCGGATCGCCGCCTTCACCGGGCCGAGCTTCGGCTCCTGGGCGAAGACGGTCACGTCCACGTTGACGACCCGCCAGCCCATCTGGTTCAGCTTCGCGAGCGACTCGGCGAGGAACACCCGCGAGTCGGCACCGAGGTAGCGGGGGTCGGTGTCGGGGTAGGCGTCGCCGATGTCGCCGAGGCCGACCGCCCCGAGCAGCGCGTCGGTGACGGCGTGCAGCACCGCGTCGGCGTCGGAGTGGCCGACGAGCCCGCGGGCGTGCGGGACCGTGACGCCGCCGAGGATCAGCGGCCGCCCCTCGGCGAGGCGGTGCGAGTCGTGGCCGCTGCCAACCCGGAATGACACTTCGCGAACTCCGCAGACAACTCGGGTAACCTGGGTCGATTGTACCGGCCGGCCGCAGAAGTGAAAAAGGGCAGTCGGGAAACGCGGAGTTCGGAACGCGGAGTGCGGAATGACAATCAGAGACACGACAAAGGCGAGCCGGGAGCATCAGCGACCGGAGTTCACCTTCGCATGAACTCCGGTCGCTGACGCTCCCGGCTCGCCAATTGATTGGTCTTCACTCCGGGTTCCGCGCTCCGCACTCCGCACTTCCTATGCCCCGTAGTCGATGTCCTCGGGGTTGTTCAGCGGCTTGTCGAAGATGAACCGGCGGCGGCCGTCGACGTCCTCGCCCATGAGCCGGCGGAACTCCTTCTCGGCGGCCATCGCGTCGTTGAGCGTCACCTTGAGCAGCGTGCGGTGCTGCGGGTCGAGGGTCGTCTCCCACAGCTCCTCGGGGTCCATTTCGCCCAGCCCCTTGAACCGGGTGACGCTGATCCCCTTCTCGCCGAACTTGCGGATCTCGGCGACGAGCGTCTGCAGGTGCCCGAGGTCGCGGCGGATCTCGCCGTGCTCGACCACGAACCGCACCGGGGGCTCGCGGCCGGCGATGCGGGGCAGCGGCACCAGGTCGCCGGCCTCGAACCCGGCGTCCTTGAGCTTGCCGATGGCGGCGTTCAGCACGCGGACCTCGTGCCAGTCGTCGAGCGTGTACTGCTCGGCCGGCACCGGCGCGACCGGCGCGCCCGCCTCGGCGGCGGTCGGCTCCTCGGGGGTGCTCACCAGGTCGTTGCCCAGCACCAGTTCCTTGCCGAGCTTCTTCGCCTGCTCGGCCCGGAACGCGTCCACCTCGGCCTGCGCGTGGAACCAGTGCTCCTTGCCCGCGAACTGGACGTGGTACGACGGGAGGAGCCCGTCCTTCCCCTTGTGGAGGTACGTTTCGAGCGTGTGCCCGCGCTTCTCCAGGTTCACCACCGCGGTCTCGACGTCGGCCAGGATCGGGAGCAGCTTGGCGAGGGCGTCGCTCGCGAAGTCGCGGTTGGCGCGGCCGTTGACCGCCTGGACGTGCAGCACCGTGTCCTTCAGCCCGCGGGCCATCTTCTCCTGGTCCATCTCCTTGAACGTCTGGACGAACCGCGTCTCCTTCTTCTGCGTGACCTTGTAGAGCGGGGGCCGGGCGACGAACAGGTGCCCGCACTCGACGAGCTTCCGCATCTGGCGGAAGAAGAACGTGAGCAGCAGCGTGCGGATGTGCTGGCCGTCCACGTCGGCGTCGGTCAGGATGATGATCTTGCCGTACCGGATCTTGCTGATGTCCTCGACGTTCTCGATGTCCACGCCGGTCGCGGCGATGAGGGCCGAGATCTCGTTGTTCTTGAGGAGCTTGTCGAGCTTCGCCTTCTCGACGTTGAGCACCTTGCCCCGGAGCGGGAGCACGGCCTGGAACATGCGGTCGCGGCCGCTCTCGGCGCTGCCGCCGGCGGAGTCGCCCTCCACCAGGAACAGTTCGCTGCGGTCCCGCTCGCGGGTGGTGCAGTCGAACAGCTTGCCCGGCAGCCCGCCGCCGCTCAGGATGTTCTTGCGGTCCTTGATCGCGTCGACGGCCTTGCGGGCCGCGATGCGGGCCTCGGCCGACAGCGCGATCCGCTTGCAGATCCGCATCGCCTCCTTCGGGTTCTTCTCCAGGTACTCGGTCATGTACCCGTAGACGACCCCGCTGACGATCCCCTCCATCTCGGGGTTGTTCAGCCGCACCTTGGTCTGCGACTCGAACACCGGGTCCGGGTGGCCGACGCTGATGACGACCGTGAGCCCCTCGCGGAAGTCCTCGCCGCGGACCTCCAGCCCCTCCTTGAAGTGCCCTTCTTTCTTGCCGTAGGCGTTGAGCGCCCGCGTGAGCCCCGAGCGGAACCCGGACAGGTGCGTGCCGCCGATCGGGTTGAACGCGCCGTTCGTGAAGCACCGCTCGATCTTCTCCTCGCCCGCGGTGTACTGGAGCGCGACCTCGGTGGAGATCATCAGCCCGCCGCCGTTGGTAGCGTGCTCGACCTCTTTCTTGATGTAGACCGGCGGGTGCTCGACCGTCTGGGCGGTGTTGAGCCACTCGACGTACTCGGCGATGCCGCCGTCGAACTTGTACGCCTCGCTGCGGTGCGGCACCTCGCGCTCGTCGTGCAGCGAGAGCGCGAGCCCGCGGTTCAGGTACGCGATCTCGCGGAACCGGTCGCACAGCGTCTCGTAGCTGAACTTCAGGTCGCCGAACATCTCGGGGTCGGGCTTGAACGTGATCGACGTGCCGGTCTTCTTGTCCGGCGTGGGGCCGAGGTTCTGGAGCGCGCTGGTCGCGTACCCGCGCTCGAACTCCATCTTGTAGACGGTCCCGTCGCGGCGGACCTCGACCTCGCACCACTCGGACAGCGCGTTCATGGCCTTCGCGCCCATGCCGTGCAGCCCGATCGACACGCGGTACGCGGCGTTGTCGAACTTGCCGCTGTTGCCGGCGATCGTGAGCGCCTCTTCGAGGGCCGACTTCCCCGTGTCCTTCTTGATGCCGACGGGGATGCCGCGGCCGTCATCGGACACGGTGACCGAGTTGTCGGCGTGGAGCGTGACGCGGATCTGCGTGCAGAACCCGCCGAGCGCCTCGTCCACGGAGTTCGACACGATCTCGTAGACGAGGTGGTGGAGCCCGCCGGACTGCGTGTTCCCGACGTACATCCCGGGGTTCTGCCGGATGTGAGCCGCGTCCTTGAGGCTCTTCATGTTCTCTTCGGTGTACTGCACCGTTGCCGTATCGCTCATGTGGGTCCGTCTCGGTCGTTAGAGGTACTCGACGTGGCTCTTGTGTCGGTCTCGTCACGCGGGCGGTGACGGGATCGGGTTGCCACCACACCGGCAGTGAAAGTCGGTCTGCTCCGTGAAGCTGTGCGGTCCCCATCCCTCGTTCAGATGGTCGGGACAAGTGAAGTGCTCGAACACCGTTTCAAGGTGGTGTCGAGACTTGGGGTTGGCACACAATCCCCAGTCGGAATTGAACGCCGCGAAGAACGAACACCCGCCGCACTGGATGCATTCCGCGTTTAACTCGCGGGTGAACGGGTCATCCGGCCAGTTCGCCGTGTACATCTGCTCGCTCAGCGCGCTCGAAAATGCGGTCGTCGTGATCGTGTTTCGGTTGTCGTCCATTGCACTTCTCACCACGTCCCGGCCCGGAACTTGATGTCGGTAAGCGTGACGCCGGGCAGCGCCGCGCGGAGCTTGGCGAGCAGGCCGCGCTTGTGGAACTGGGCCAGCTCCGACATCTGCACCGCGTTCCGCACGTCCACTTCCAGCACGCCGCGCTTCAGGCCCAGCACGCGGGTGCTCTTGAGCAGCTCCGGTCCCGCGGCGTCGGCCCACGCCATTTCGAGCCGCACCCGCTCGTTCTTCCGGCCCCACCCCCGGGACGTGAACAACTTGCCGAGGATGTCGGCGATGTTCTCCGGCCCCCTGTTGCCATCTGCGGCCATGAATCACCCCGCGAGTGGCATTACGAGGTACACGTAGGAGTCGCCGCACTTGAACAGCGCCGGCTTGGTGCCGTCGGTCATCTCCAGCATCACCGTGGGCTCGCCCTCCATCGCCCGCAGGAACTCGACGAGGTACGACGGGTCGAACGCGATGCTGACCTCGGGGCCGTCGTAGTCCGGCAGCGGGAGCTCGACCTCGCTCGACCCGGTGTCGGCCCCGCGGGCCTGCATCGCGACCTTCCCGGCCGAGAACCGCATGTCCACCCGCTTGCTCTCGTCGTCGGTCACGATCGCGGCCTGCCGCACGCGGGCCAGGAAGCCGTCCACGGGCAGCGGGATCTGGACCGCCGCGCCCTTGCGGGTCTGCCCGATGATGTCCTTGTACGGCGGGTACCGGCCCTGCACGAGCGTCGTGTAGATCATCGACCGCTCGGTCTGGAACACCGCGTCGTTGGTCCGCAGCCCGATCCGCACGAGTTCGCCGTCGTCGGTCAGGTTCCGCTCCAGCAGCGCGATGGCCTTGGGCGGGACGAGGTGCGTCGCCTTGACCGCGTCGGCCGGGCCGTAGACCGACGCCGGCCCCTCGCACAGCGCGAGCCGCTTGGTGTCGGTGGCGACGAGCCGGGCGGTGCGGCCCTCGGCCTCCCACAACACGCCCTTCAGCGCGAACCGGCCGCCGCTGTCCTTCTTGTCGGCGGCGAACGCGGTGCGGCGGATCATCGCCCGCAGGATGCCCGCGGTGACCTCGTGGTAGCGGCCCGCGTCGTCGAACGCCGGGAGGTCCGGGAACTCGTCCACCGGCCGCGTGGGCAGCTCGTAGCGGCTCGTGCCGGCCTTCACCTTCGTGACCTCGGGGCCGGTGTCGAGCAAGATCTCGTCGTCGGAGCAGTTCTTGAGGATGTCCGTGAGCTGGTTGATCGGGAGGATGGCCGAGCCGGGCCGGCTCACGTTGTTGCCCCGCAGCTCGTACCGGATGCCGACCTCGGTGTCGAACGCGATCAGCGTCAGGGCGTCGTCCTGGGCGACGGCCTTGATGCTGCTGAGGATCTCCTTTGTGGTGCGTGCGGGCACCGCCGCGGAAACGAGCTGGCACGCGGTGAGGAGTCCGTTGCGCGGGCACGTGAGTTTCATGTGCTGTCCTTTCGCCGTCCTTGGTTGTGGGCCTCACCCCGCGGTTCAGCCAGATACTCCATTCCTTAATTTGAAACATCAAGTAGTGACAGTAAGGTGCCGGCCGGTTCTGGCGCGCACGCACCTCGAAGACTCACTACCCGCTACGAATCCCAGCGGTCGCGAGTGTCCCACGGCCTGTGGAAAACCTGGCGCGCCGGCGGCGCGCCCGTGGTTTCCTGTGCGCGGCCCTTGCGGGCCGGTGTTCGGCGTCGGTCGCCGACCGGAGTGCGCGCCAGCGGTGAAACGCGGCGCGCCAGGTGCGCGCCAAGTTTTCCACAGGGTTGCGCGCTACCCGAGTTCGCCCCGCAGTTGCCGCACGCGCGAGTCGAGTGCGGCGTCCTGCTTCACGGCGCCTTCGATCTTGCGGCAGGCGTGCAGGACCGTCGTGTGGTCCCGGCCGAACGCCGCACCGATCCGCGGGAGCGAGAGCCCGACGAGTTCGCGGGCGAGGTACATGGCGACCTGCCGCGGGACCAGCACGCTCCGCAACCGGCTGGGGCCGAGGAGCGCCCGCTCGGTGATCCCGAACGCGGCGATCACGCGCTTGATGATCGCATCGACGGTCGCGCTGCCGGAGGTCGGTTGTCCGGTTTCCGCCAGCGTGCGCTCGACGGTCGTCGCGTCGAGCGGGCCGGGGTACTGCGGCGCGACCTGGGCGAGGTTCTGGAGCGCCCCGAGGGCCGGCCGGAGCCCGCCGACGCGGTTCGCGAGCCAGTCGAGCGCGTCGGGCGTGAGTCGCACGTTCCGGGCCCGCGCCGCGGCCCCCAGCACCTTGCGGCGGCCCGCGACGCCGAGCGGTTCGAGCCGCACCGTGAGCCCCGCGACCAGCCGCGACGTCAACCGCTTCGGGAGGCCAGTCAGTTCCGCCGGGCTGCACACGGTCGTGACGATCAGCGCCGTGCGGTGCCGGGTGCGGTGGTCGAGCAACTCGCACACGCCGTCGGCGGCCCGCTCGGGCAGGTGCTGGACGTCTTCGAGGACGAGTGCGTCGCAGGTGAAGAGCCCGCGGTCGCCGAAGCCGGTGTCCTCGGCGAGCACGTCGGGCCGTGCGAGGTCGCCGGCCGATTCGAAACGGACCACGATACCGGGCGACGCCTGCATGAGCGCCGCGAGGGCGGCCCGGCACAGGTGCGACTTCCCGGACCCCGGCGGGCCGTGCAGCACGAGCGGGCTCACCGGGGCGCGCTTCCCGAGGCTCGCGGCCCGTGCGACGGTCCGCACCGCACGCACCGCGGACCGGTTCTCGGGGAGAACGACGAAGCTGCCGAGGTCGAATTTTGGGGGCGTCTTGGGCGACTCGGACGGTTCGGCAGGTGCGGGCATCCGGCCCTCGTCCGAGTGAGCGTTGAGAGCACCAGAACTCGGCCGTTGGGGAGTGCTCATTCCACTGGAAATTATATCGATTCGGGGCGCTCGCGTAAAGGCGAACCGGGGGGGAAGTGGGCGACCGCAAGAGGTGATATTTCAACGAGATGCGGTGGACTGACTCAGGGCGCTGGCGGTGCGGGGGACTGGGGTGTTTGCGGGGCCGTCCAGTCGGCGAGCAGCAGGCCCGGAACGCGGCCGAAGTCACGCAAGTTGTGGGTCACAACTGTTGCGCCCAGTTCGAGCGCAATGCTCGCGATGCGAAGGTCCATCTTCCCGACGTTGAGCTTCGCGGCGACGAGCAGATCGAACCGTGCCAGCGACGCTTCGGTCTGCGGAAAGATGCGGAACGTGCCCCAGAGTTCGACTGCTCCCGAGAACAGGCGAGAGGCTTGTGCGACCTGTGCGGGCGTTCTGGCCTTGCTGAAAGACGCGAACCAGCCCTTGGCCTGTTCCTCAACCGTGACCGCGGTCAGAGCGACAACGACCCTGCGCTCCCGCGCGGCCAGGACCGCGGATACAACCGTCTCGTCCCCGTGCTGGTAAAGGGTCAGGATGTCTGTGTCGAGGATGAACACGCTCACGCCGCGGGCTCCTGCCGGTGGGTGTTCGTGGTGCCGTTCGAGGAGCTTCGGAGCTTCTCGGCCTCCGCAGCCGCCTCGGCGGCGTCCTCCTCGGCCTCGCGCTGCTTGCGGTATTTTTTAGTTTCGGCGACCCAGTCATCAAACATCGGGTTCGCCGCCATACTCGCCGTGAGTTCGCGGATCCGCTCCATGGTCGGGTCGGTGCTCGTCACCGCGACTTCGACGATTCTCGCCCCCCTCGTGTGGAGCGCGGCCAACAGGCCCTCGACGGCACGGAGCGCGTCGCTTGCGGTGCCCGCTTCCGCGGCGAGGTTCAGCGGCGCGCCGGTCGTCGCCCGGAAGCCGGTCGGGATCGGTTCGAGCAGCACGGGAATGTTCATGGCGGCCTCCAAAGGGGTTTCGAGTTTGAGGTTTCACGTTTCGAGTTGAGATCACAGCGTCGGTTCCCGAAACGTGAAACCTCAAACTCGAAACTCGAAACTCCTGGTGTCAGCCCATTTTACTCGATTCACGATGCCTTTGAACCGCGGCGGTGATGCGGTCGGCGGCCTCGTCGATGTCGGCGAGTTCCAGCGTCGGGGACAGGCTGAACCGGAGCGCCGAGCGGAGGCGGTCGGCTGACACGCCCATCGCCCCAAGAACGGGACTCGGCAGCAGGCTCCCGCTCGAACACGCCGAGCCGGTCGAGCACGCGACGCCCGCGAGGTCGAGCGCCATTAAGAGCAGGTCCGCACGGCACCCGGTGAACGAGACGTTCAGCGTCGTGGGCAGCGCGTCGGGAGCGCCGATCCCGGGGCCGTTCAACTCGACCGGTGCGGCCGCTCGGAGCCGGTCCCACAGGCGCTCCCGGAAGGCCGCGAGGTTGGCGCGGTTGGCGGTCAGGTTCCGCGTGGAATGTTCGAGCGCCGCCGCCAGACCCGCGGCGAGTGCCGGCGACTCGGTGCCGGGCCGGCGGCCGCCCTGTTGGTGCCCGCCGAATGTCCGCGGTGCGAGCTTCACGCCGCGCTTCGCGATCAGCACGCCGACCCCCTTCGGCCCGCCGAACTTGTGCGCCGACGCGGTGAGCGTGGTCGCGCCGAGGTCGCGGAAGTTCACCGGCAGCTTGCCGATCGCCTGCACCGCGTCGCAGTGGAGCGCGACGCCGGGGGGCAATGTGGCGGCGATCTCCCGGACCGGTTGGAGCGCCCCCGTCTCGTGGTTCGCCAGCATCACGCACACGAGCCGCGTTTCGGGCGGGAGCGGTTGCGGCGCGACCGTGCCGCGGCCCGAGACCGGCCACCACGCGACGGCGATCCCACGCGCTTCGAGCCGGCGCAGCGGCTCGATCACGCACGGGTGTTCGAGGTGGGACGCCGCGACCAGAGGGGGAGACACGGAGAGGGGAAGTGGGGGAGACAAGACAGGGGATCGGCTTTCGCTCCGTGTCTCCCCTTCTCCGTGTCGCCCCCTCTGGTCGCGGCCCAGCGAGAACACGGCGAGGTTGTTCGCCTCGGTCGCGCCGCTCGTGAACGTCACCTCGTCGGGCGACGCACCGAGCAGCGAGGCGACGCGCTCGCGGGCGTCTTCGAGGACGCGGCGGGCGGCGCGGCCGGCGGCGTGCGGCGACGCCGGGTTCCCGAACGCCTCGGCCTCGGCCCGCAGCATCGCGTCGCGCGCCTCGGGCAGCAGGGGGGTCGTCGCGTTGTGGTCGAGGTAGATCGGTCGCATGCCGTGATTGTAATTCACCGCGGCGGTGGGCATACTCCGGTTCCGCCGGCACACCCCAGGGAGCCGCCCGTGACCGCACACGACGTTCTCGCGGAACTGAAGGCGCTCGGCACCGAGCAGACCAAGAAGACCCTCGCGCGGCACGGCGCGCGGGAGCCGTTCTTCGGCGTGAGGGTCGGCGACCTGAAGAGCATTCAGAAGCGCGTGAAGCCGGACCACGCCCTCGCGCTCGAGCTGTACGACACCGGAAACTCCGACGCGATGTACCTCGCGGGCCTGATCGCCGACCCGCACAAGGTGACGAAGGCGCAACTTCGGAAGTGGGCGAAGGGCGCGTACTGGTACATGTTGAGCTGCTTCACGGTGCCGTGGGTGGCCGCGGAGTCGGCGCACGGCAGGGAACTCGCGCTGGAGTGGATGGACAGCAAAGCGGAGCAGACCGCGGCGGCCGGGTGGTCCACGTACAGTTCGCTCCTGTCGATCACGCCCGACGAGGATCTGGACCTGGCCGAAGTCGAGGCGCTCCTGGACCGCGTGGCGACCGGGATCGGCCCCGCACCGAACCGCGTCAGGTACTGCATGGTGATGTTCGTCGTCTCGGTCGGGAGCTACGTCGCCCCGTTGGTGGCGAAGGCGAAGACCGTGGCCGCGGCACTGGGCACGGTCGAGGTCGACGCCGGCGACACCGACTGCGCGGTGCCGGACGCCGCGGCGTACATTGCGAAGGTCGAGAAGATGGGCCGCGTCGGCAAGAAGCGCAAGACCGCCGCGTGCTGACGCTCGCCAATCGCGCCCCCGGCCCCTATGCTGATTCGTGTGAACCGCTGAGCTGGACCGAGTGTCCCCTTGGTGGTGCCGCCGGAGCGGTGGCAGAGTGGTCGATTGTGCAGCACTGGAAATGCTGTGTACGGGTAACCGTACCGAGGGTTCGAATCCCTCCCGCTCCGCTGACGAACCGTCACCCTCGCGGGTGGCGGTTCGCGTCGTTTAGCACCAGAGGACAGAGCCTCAGAAGAACAGAAGCCAGACGAACACCACTCGCCTCCGCTGTCCTCCTGCCCGTCTGGCCTCTGGGGTTCTGACCTCTGGTCCGTTATTCACCTCCCCCTGGTGCCCCCATGCGAACGCTTCTTCCCGCACTCGGTCTCCTGGTCGCGATCGGCTGCGGGCCGTCCGAGCCCGCGGTGTACCCCGTGAGCGGCACGCTGAAGCTCGGCGACGGCAAGTCGCCGGCCGGGTGCGTGGTCGAGTTCTCGTCGCAGGAAGAGGCGACGAAGGGGCTCAACGCCCGCGGCGAGGTGGGGGCGGACGGCACGTTTACGGTGAAGACCACGATCAACGGCAAGGAAAAGGCCGGGGCGGTCGCCGGGCCGCACAAGGTCGTGGTGGTGCCGCCGGCCGCGAGTTCGACGCCCGGTGCGCCGGTGCCGCCCGCGATCCCGACCCGGTACATGGAGTACACGAAGTCGGGCCTCACCGTTGAGGTGAAGCCCGGAGATGCGAACGCGGTGACGCTGAAGCTCGACGCGAAGTGACGGTCACGGGAGGTTGAGGACGTTCCCGTCGGCCCGTTGCGTCATGTACCCCAGGACCGTGGTGTCCGTGCTGTTCTGAACGGCGCGGACGCTCCCGTCGCAGAACACGAACATGCACACGCCCGTGTGCCAACTCCCGAACCGGCTAATGAACCCGGTTGTGTCGGTCGGCCCGTTTGCCAGCGAGAGCGTCGGCCCGGCTTGACGCGCGTAGCCCCACTCGTGGTCGCCGTTGAAGACCGACCCGTCGCCGCCGCCCGAATTCCCTACTCCCAATTTGGACGGGATCGTGTGCTTCTCGCCGAGCATTGCCGTGTTGCTCGTGCCGTCCGTGATCCCGAGGAGCGTGACTTGGCCCTTGAAGCCGACCGCACTCGCTCCCACGAAGCAACCCGTTGATCCGATGATTGCCCCGTTTGCGTAGGGACCGTCGGGCCATGCGACCGGAGGCCCGTAGTTTGTGAGGCTTCCCGTGCTGCAAGCGTAGTCGGTGAGCGAACCAGGGGTGTGCGGGGCAGATGGGTTACTGTCTGGGATGTCATCCGAGATACTAAGTGCTCCGGCTTGGCGGCCCCGGCTTGGGCAAAGGAACGCCTTCACCGAAAGCTGCTGAGCGGTCGTGTTCTGTTGGTAATACTCCTTCGTCAGGTCCCACTGACTGAAGCCGGCACCCTGCTCGATGTACGGGAGTAGGAGTACGGCCCATGTCCCCCAGTGATCCTTAATGCGGCTCGGCGGCAGGAACCCGACGTTGTCGTGGTAGGCGTGGCAGGCGATGCCGAGCTGCTTCAGGTTGTTGGTACACTGCGTGCGTGCCGCGGCCTCGCGGACCTTCTGCACGGCGGGGAGGAGCAGGCCGATCAGGATCGCGATGATGGCGATCACCACCAGTAACTCGATCAGCGTGAACCCCGAACGCGGGCGCGTCATGGGCGAGACTCCGGGGGAATGCAGCGGAGAGCGGAACGATATCGGAACCGTCATTGTACCAACCTCGCCCGTTCGAGCAATTCCAGCCCGCCCCGCCCCGCCCGTTCACCTTGCCACCGTTGCCGCGTCGCCGTGTCTGCGGTAGCCTCAACTCAGTCAGGGTATTTCGAGTTTCGAGTGCATGTAGGAGTGAGCCCGGGGGTGAAATCCAGGGTTCCGGCGTGCCCACAACTCGAAACGTCGAACTCGAAACTCGAAACCGCCCCAACCGTCCCACCCGCCACACCGGAGTTCCTCCCCATGTCCCGCCTCGCCTGCGCGGCCCCCGCGCTCCTCCTGACGTGCGCACTCGCGTTCGTCCCCACCGACCGGCCGGTCGCGGCGCAAGCGAAGAAGGCCGGCCCCGACGAGGCCGCGGCCGCCGTGCGGGTCGCCGACAAGGGGCTGAAGGTGGACGTGTGGGCCAGCGAGCCGCACCTCGCCAACCCGGTCGCGTTCACGTTCGACGAGAGGGGCCGGTGCTTCGTCGCCGAGACGTTCCGGCACAGCCAGGGCGTGCCCGACACCCGCGGCAAGCCGTGGCTCGACGACGACCTCGCGGCCCGCACCGTCGCCGACCGCGTCGCGATGTACAAGAAGTTCAAGTACGGCGAGTTCCCCGACAACAGCGAGCGGGTCCGGCTCGTGTGGGACTCGACCGGCAGCGGCCGGGCGGACAAGGACAGCGTGTTCGCCGACGGGTTCAACAGGTACGAGGACGGCATCGGGGCCGGCGTGCTCGCCCGCAAGGGGAACGTGTACTACGCCTGCATCCCCGACCTGTACCTGCTCCGCGACCCCAAAGGCGAGAACAAGGCGACCGAGAAGACCTCGCTCGCGTCCGGGTTCGGGATCCACGTCCAGTTCATCGGGCACGACCTGCACGGCCTGCGGATGGGGCCGGACGGCAAGCTCTACATGTCGGTTGGCGACCGCGGGTTCAACATCACCACCAAGGAAGGGAGGAAGCTGTTCAACCCGGACAGCGGGGCCGTGCTGCGGTGCGACCCCGACGGCGCGAACCTCGAAATCGTTCACATGGGGCTCCGCAACCCGCAGGAACTCGCGTTCGACGACCTCGGGAACCTGTTCACCTACGAGAACAACTGCGACTCGGGCGACCGGGCGCGGTGGGTGCAGATCGTCGAGGGCGGCGACAGCGGGTGGCGGTGCGGGTTCCAGTACGGCACCGGGTACCACACCCCGGCCGTGCCGCAGGGGAACCGCGGCCCCTGGAACACCGAGAAGCTGTGGCTCCCGCAGTGGGACGGCCAGCCGGCGTACATCCTGCCGCCGCTCGCGAACTTCGGCAACGGCCCGTCGGGCATCACGCACTACCCCGGCGTCGGGCTCAACGACAAGTACAAGGACCACTTCTTCTGCTGCGACTTCACCGGCGGCCCCGGCGGGAGCAAGATCTGGGCGCTCGCGGTGAAGCCGAAGGGCGCGACCTACGAGATCGTCGGCGGCGCCCCGAAGGAGTTCCTCGGCAACATGCTGCCGACCGACTGCGAGTTCGGGCCGGACGGCGCGTTCTACTGGAGCGACTGGACGACCGGGTGGGACAAGCCGGGCAAGGGCCGCATCTTCCGGCTCACCGATCCCGAGGCGATGAAGAACCCGGCCGTGGCCGAGGCGCAGAAGCTCATCGCCGAAGGGTTCGAGAAGAAGAGCGCCGACGAGCTGGAGAAGCTGCTCGAACACCCGCACGCGCAGGTGCGGCAGGAGGCGCAGTTCGAGCTGGTCGCGCTCGGGGCGACGGGCCGGCTGGCGAAGGTTGCGAGCGATTCGACGAACCGCCTCGCGCGCCTCAACGCCGTGTGGGGGCTGGGTCAGGTCGCCGCGAAGGACCGCGACGCCGTCGGCAAGCTGCTCAAGCTCGTCGGGGACCGCGACGCCGACGTGAAGCGCTCTGCGGTCGAGCAACTCGGCACCGCCGTGTACCGCAAGCCGCAGCTCCAGGCCGACCCGACCCACGCCGCGATCCAGGCCGAAGTCCTCAAGCTCCTGACCGACCCCGACCTTCGCGTGCGCGCTGCCGCCGCGGTCGCCTACGGCAAGATCGGGAACCCGGCCCCGCGCGAGGTGCGCCCGACCACGGAGCAGGAGTACATCGCCCCGCTGTTCGAGGTGCTGAAAGCGAACGATGACAAGGACCCGTACCTGCGGCACGCGGCGGTGATGGGCCTTTTCTACGCGGCCCGCAACCCGATCGACCTCTGGAACGTGTGGGCGACGTCGAAGGACAAGTACGACCTCGCGTCGGTCCGCACGGGCGTGCTGCTCGCGCTGCGGAAGCACGGCAGCGAGAAGGTCGCCGAGTTCCTGGGCGACGCCGAGCCGCGGATCGTCGCCGAGGCGGCCCGCGCGGTCTACGACGACCGCATCACCGCAGCCCTCCCCGCCCTCGCCAAGCTCGCCGACAAGCCCGCCCTCCCGGACGCCGCCGCGTTCCGTGCGGTCGCCGCGAACTCCTGGCTGGCGCAGGCCGAGCCGATCGCCCGGTTCGCCGCGCGCCAGGGCGAGCCGGACTACACCCGCGCGTTCGCCCTCGACCTGCTCGGCAAGTGGGCCGAGCCGGGCCGCCGCGACCCGATCACCGGGATCACGATGGACCTGCCGAAGCGCGACGGGACCGCCGCGGCCGCGGCACTGAAGGCCGTTGGCGTCGGCGTGTTCGCCGGGTCGGACGTGGTCCGCAAGCAGGCGGCCCAGGTGATCGCGAAGCTCGGCGTGAAGGAGTTCGGCCCGCAACTCGCCGGGCTCGTGAGGGACGCGAAGACCCCGGCCGCGCTCCGCGTCGAAGCGCTCTACGCCGTGGACGCGCTGAACGACCCGGTCGCGAAGGAGCTGTCCGAGTTCGCGCTGAGTTCGGACGAGCCGCGGCTCCGCGCCGCCGGCCGCACCGTGAAGGCGAGGGTCGATCCCGCGGGCGTGCTCATGACGCTCCCCGATCTGTTGAAGGACGCGAAGACCTCGCTCGCCGAGAAGCAGGGCGCGTTCGCGATTCTCGCCGCGGCGAAGGAGTCCGAGGACGCCGACAAGTTGCTCGACGCCTGGCTCGATCAGGCCTTAGAGGCGAAGGTCGCCCAGGACGTGATTCTCGACCTGCTCGACGCCGCCGAGCGGCGCACGAAAGTCAAGATGAAGCTGTTCGCGCCACTCAAGGCCAAGGTGGACAAGTACCGGGCGGCGCAGGCGAAGGCCGGGAACGACCCGAAGGGCGACAAGCTGGCCCCGCACCTCGAATCGCTGCTCGGCGGCGACGCGGACCGCGGCCGGCAGGTGTTCCTGAACAATGCGGCGGTGTCGTGCCAGCGGTGCCACAAGCTCGACGGCCAGGGCGGCGAGGTCGGCCCGCAACTCAACGGCATCGCCGCGGAGAAGGACAAGGACCGCCGCTACCTGCTCGAAGCGATCGTGCTGCCGTCGGCCCACATCGCGAAGGGGTTCGAGACAGTCGTGCTCGTGCTCAACGACGACCGCACCGTGTCGGGCATCGTAAAGGCCGAGGACAAGAAGACGATCAAGCTCCTGACCGCGGAGAACAAGGAGATCTTCGTCCCGGTCGCGGACGTGGCCGAGCGGCGCACCGGTCTGAGCGCGATGCCGGCGGACCTGCACACGAAGATGAGTCGCCGCGAACTCCGCGACCTGGTCGAGTTCCTCGCGGGCTTGAACGTGCCGCCCCCGAAGTGAATGACTCGTGAGTCTTGGCGAGCGGGGGGCGTCAGCCCCCCGAGTTGTTGCGAGTTCTTGGAGGGCCGAGCATGGCGGTGCTGATTCACGACCCACTGTTCGAGCCGCAGGTGCGGGCCGAGCGCGACCGGCTGTTCCCGAACAACCGCGACGAGGTCTGGGAAGGAGTCCTGGTCATGGCCCCGCTGCCGAACAACGAGCACCAGTTCATCGCCCAGGATTTGGCATTCGCGTTCGCGTGCGCCGTGAATCGCGCCGCGAGGGACCGGGTCCAGCAAGGCGCGAACGTGAGCGACAGGGTCGCCGGGTGGACCGACAACTACCGCGAGCCCGACGTCGCGGTGTATCTCTCAACGACAAAGGCAAAGGACTGCGGTACCCACTGGGTCGGCGGGCCGGACCTCGCGGTCGAGATCGCGAGCCCCGGCGAGGACCCGCGGCAGAAGCTCGACTTCTATGCGAAGGTGAACACGCGCGAAGTGCTGATCGTGGACCGCGACCCGTGGGCGCTCGAACTCTATCAACTCCAAGGCGGGAAGCTCGAACTCGTCGGCACGTCGGACGCGACGACTTCGACCGTCCTCGTGAGCAGCGTCCTACCGCTCACCTTCGCGCTGCGACCCGCCGCCCCCCGGCCCGTGATCCGCTTGGCCCACACCGCGAAGCCCGACGAGTGGGCGGCCTGAAGGTCGAAGAACTCGGGGGGCTGACGCCCCCCGCTCGCCTGATCACTTCGTGTCACTTCGCCTTCTTGTACACCGCCAGGACCACGCCCGACCCGGCGGCGCTCTCGAACTTCGTCGGCCGATCCTTGCCCGGTTCGACGAACGCCACCGTCATCGTGTCCCCCTCGACCTTCACGATCCCCGGCAGCGTCTTGCCGTCGTAGGTGCCGCCCTTGGCGACCACCTCGAACGTCGCCGGCGTCTTCGTCGCGTCGACCGTGTACGTCCCCGACGACGAGGGGAGCTTCGACTCGGCCGGGAGCGTGAACGTGTACTTCCCGGCGTCGTGGACGCGGACCCCGCCCTTGTAGGCGTCCATCACCTTCCCGTCCCTCGTCACCGACTCGACGACCCACTTGCCGGCCGTCGGGTCCTTCTTGTCCTCGGCACCCGCGACCCCGATCAGACCAACTGCCAGCACTGTCGAAAGGAACAGTTTCATCGTGCGCCCTCGTGTGGAGACCCCGCCCCACAGGGAGCGGGTGAGTTGTTCTATGCGCGTCAGCCCGCCCACTGCCAGTGGACGTACCGGTTCAGCAGCACGAGTTGTGCGGCCGCGAAGCACCCGACGGTGAGCCGGTAGTAGAGCCGGTTCCGCAGCGCGTCGCCCAGTTCGATGAACGCCGGGGTGCTGACGAGCAGCAGGCGGTGGGCGCTCAGGAACGTGCCGGTCGCCATTAGCACGGCGACGGGGAGGAGCGTCACCAATCCCCAGAACACCCCGCGCCGCCGCCACGCCCGCACCCCCATCGCGACCACCAGCACCGCGACCAGCGCCTCGGGCACGAACTGCGTCGCGCCGCCGGGCCGCGGGAGGGCGGGGTCGTAGACCGATTCGACCGCGTACCACAGGTTCAGCGGCGACAGCGGCCGGCGGCCCCAGTGCGCCTGCGCGTTCACGCCCACGAACGGGCTCCCGAACTCGTACGCGACGAACCCCCAGAACAGGGCGATCCCCGCGAGGCTGCCGAGCGCGACCGCGAGCACGCGCCAGAAGCCGCGGCGGCTCCGGTCGTTCACCAGCCAGTCGGCGACCGCCGCCGCGCCGATGGCGACGCTCTGGAGCCGGGCGAACGTGCTGAGCAGCGCGTAGCCGCCACAGCACCAAGGCCGTGAATCGAGCCACGCAATCAGCGCGAGGCTCGTGAACAGCAGCCCGAACGACTCGTGGTACGGGGCGGAGTAGAAGAACGCCGTCGGGAACGCGAGGAGCAGCACGAACGCCCGCACCGCGGCGGCCCGGTCCCGGGCGACGCGCTCGGCGACCTGCGCGAACAGCGCCGCACCGGCCGCACCCGCGAGGTTCGCCGCGAGAAGCCCGACCCAGAACGGGTTCAGGCCGATGGCTTCGCTCGCCGCGAGGATACCCGGCATCAGCGGCGGGAACACGGCCCCGAGGTGCCCGCCGCGGTTGTGCGCGTAGCCCTGCTCCGCGAGGTACGCGAACCACGTCGCGTCCCAGCGGTACCAGGGCTCGATCACGGACGCGGACGTGCCCTGTATGCGCTCGCGGAGCTGCTTCGGCCCGTCGTCGTCGCTCACCGACACCATGTCGGCCGGGTAGCCGGCGACGCCGATACCGAACACGATCACCGGGTTCGGCGGTTGCACCGGGATGAACAGCACGCCGAGCGCGACGACCGCGAGGCGCACAGCGAGCGCGACGCCGAAGAGCGGGAGGAAGCGGAGACTGGCTGGTGGGGCGGGTGGTGTCATGCCGTTGTGATACGGCAACCGAAGCCGACGAGGTGAGAGTCGGGGCGACAGGATTCGAACCTGCGACTTCCTGGTCCCAAACCAGGCGCTCTACCGGGCTGAGCTACGCCCCGAATTGCGGGTGGGTCGCACCCGCACAGTCATCTTACCAAACCGGACACGCCCGCGGAAGGGCGGGTTCACATTCCCGTCAGGACCGGGCGAACCCAGTGCGCCAGCGAGGGGGGACGCCTACCCCCCACGCGGGCGCTCTGGGTTCGCCCGGCTACACGCTCGCAGAAGGGCGGCTACTTTCGGATCTCGAACGACTCGAAGAACTTGTCGGCCGCCGCACCGCCGACCGCGTCCGGGCTGCCGACCGCCAGCACCTGGTACACGCGGTTGTTGGCCAGCACGATCCGCAGCCGGAGCTGGAGCGTCGTCGCGTCCACCTTCACCTCGGCGGTGACGTTCCGCCCCGGGTACTTGTCCGCCCCGAACGTGGTGGGTTGCGACTTGGTCACCTTCGCCTTGAAGTTGTCCACCAGTCCCTTCTCGCCGCTCTCCAGGATGTCCTCGGCCTTGCTCGCCTTCACGGTCTCGGCCGGCAGGTCGGAGTGGATGACCATGTAGGCCACGTCCTTCGCCTCGACCGCGGCCGTGCTGATCGTCAGCTCGCCCGACTTCTTGGAGTCGACGGTCGGGGCGGCCGGGAACGCGACCGCGTACCGCCCGTCCTTCGACTCGTACTTCTTCGCGTCCTGGGCCGCGAGCCCGCAGGCGGCGCCGAGGACGAACACGGTGCTCAGGAGAGTTCGCATCGGACTACTTTCTTTGGGCGGTGGTGTGGTGACGGGAGCGGTGGCCGGCGGGCCCCCACGGAGGGCGGCCCGCGTGGGGCCGGCCCCGCGTCACTTGGTCAGCTCGAACGAGTCGAGGAACTTGGCCGCGTCCCGGCCCGTAACGAACGCGGGCGAGCCGACGACGGCGACGTGGTGCAGCCGGTCGCCGCGGAGCACGAGGCGGACCCGCACCCGCTCCGTGCCCTTCTGGATGTCGAGGTCGCGGCCCGGGAGCTTGTCCGGGCCGACCTCGACGTCCTTCTCGGCGAGCACCTTCCCGTCGGCCCCCTTGAGCGCGTCGCGGGCCCCGTCGTAGAGCTTGCCGCGGGGCTCGGCCGCCGCCTTCCCCGCCGGGTAGTCGGAGTAGCTGGCGCTGTAGGCGTCGCCGTCGGCCGTGGCGTACGTCGCGGTGAACACCTTCGCGTCGCCGAGCGGGGTGGCGGTGGCCGCGGTCGTTTCCTTGGGCGCGCCCGGGAACCGGACCGAGAACCGGCCGTCCCTCGGGGCGTAGGCGTCGGCCGCGAGGCTGTTCGCCGCGGCCCAGACGAGCGTCGAGAGGGCGAGGGCGGTGCGGGTCACTTGGTCACCTCGAACGACTCGATGAAGCGGTCCGCGGAGGGCGAGGTCACGACGTCCTTCGGCCCCTGCACCATCACCTGGTAGAGCCGCGGGCCGGCGATCACCACGCGGTTCCGCAGGAACCCGTCGGGCTTCTCGATGAGCAGGTCGCGGCCGGCGTACCTCTCGATCCCGACGGCGACGTCCTTCTCCGAGTGGACCTTCCCGTCGGCCCCCTTGTTCCCGTCGCGGACCTTGTCGAGCCGCCCGGCCGCCGGCTGCTTGGCGACCTCGGCCGGGGCGTCCACGAACGTGACGAGGAACGACGTCCCGGCCCGCAGCTCGACCAGGTCGATCGTCAGCACCAGCTCGGACTTGTCGCCCTTGATGGGGACCGTCTCGGTCTTCACCGGGCCGGGGAACTGCACCTTGTACCGCCCGTCGGACGAGGCGTACTGCTTGAACTCCGGGGGCTGGGCCGCGGCGCCCGACGCGAGGGCGAGCAGTGCGGCGGCGAGCAACGTCCGGGTCGTCATCGTGACTCCTCCTGGGTCGATGCGCTGAGCGTAACCGATCCGCGGGGACGCGGCAAGCCGGCCGGGGGCGGGGGGCGCGCTGCCGCGTCTTGGCGAACCCTGAGCGCCAGCGAGGGGGTGAGGCGCACTCCCT
>NZ_JBHYGG010000056.1:0-18494 GCF_051859125.1 Gemmata sp. | reverse complement strand
GGGGGTGTGTCCACCCCCTCGCTGGCGCTCAGGGTTCGCCCCAGACGCTCCGCGCTCCGCACTTCCGCACGGCGACTTCACTTTTTCCGCGCAAGTTCCCCGGGCCCCCGCGTATGCTGGGACAACCGCCCCCGGGACTCGCGCCCGGCGCACCTGTTACAAACGCCCGCCGCCCCGGGCTCGTTCTCAGTAACGGGGAGAGTTGCACCGAAAGGAACAGCCCATGTTCGCCGCCACCCGGTGGTCCGTCCGCACGCTCGCGACCGTCGCCGCCCTCGGCCTCGCGTCGGCCCCGGCGTCGGCCCAGTTCGGGGTCGTGATCCCGAACGCCAAGAAGGCCCCGCAGCCGGTCAAGGCGAACCAGGTCGTGGTCCCGGCGGGTCCGAAGGTGCCGCAGGCGGGCGTCCCGCGGCAGCCCCAGGCGAACCGGCCGGTCCTCCAACCGTCGGTCAACAGCTTCCCCGGCTTCCCGACCTACCCGGCCGCGAACCCGTGGAACCCGGCCCTGAACAACCCGTTCGCCTCCCAGGGGTTCACCAACCCGCTCGTTAACCCGCGGCCGTTCAACCCGCTCTTCAACCCGCTGGTGAACAACAACCCGCTGATCCGCAACCCGCTCGTGGCGAACCCGCTGGTCAACAACAACCCGTTCGTGAACCCGCTCGCCAACCCGTTCATCGCCAACCCGCTGCTGGCGAACCCGCTCGCGATCAACCCGCTGGTGAACAACCCGTTCGCGCCGAACCCGCTCCTGAACAACCCGTTCGCGGTCAACCAGGCGGTCGGGTTCGCCCCGCCCGTGCCGGCGCACCAGCCCGGGACGCTGGTCTACAAGGGGCCGAACACGTTCGTGAACAACGCGACGGGTGCAGTGGTCCAGCCGGTAACCGGGACGACGTTCGCCGACGGCACGACGTACTACCGCCCGACCGGGATCGACCTGCCGAACTTCAACATCGGCGTGTTCACCCCGTACATCTGGTGACTGCCCCGACGGCTTGAAGTGTGGTCAACGAACCCGGCGGGTGACCCGCCGGGTTCTTCGATTTTCCCCGCCGCCCGAGGGAACCGCGATGCGAGTGGCCGGGATCGTGCTGTGCGGGGGGCGGTCATCGCGGATGGGCCGGCCGAAGGCGTGGCTGGCGTTCGGGAACGAGACGCTGCTCCAACGCACCGTGCGAACGCTCCGCGAAGCGGTCGATCCGGTGATCGTCGTCGCGGCCCCGGGTCAGGACGTTCCGCCGCTGCCGCCCGCTGTGCGAATCGTCCGCGACGAGATCGAGGACCGCGGCCCACTCGGCGGCCTCGCGGCCGGCCTCGCGGCGCTCGAAGGCATCGCCGACGCGGCGTACCTCTCGGCGTGCGACGTGCCGTTCCTGACGCCCGCGTTCGTGCGGCGGGTCATCGAGTTGCTCGGCGACGCGCCGATCGCCGTGCCGCGGGTCGGCGACCACTTCCACCCGCTCGCCGCGGCGTACCGCCTCTCGGTGCTCCCGCACGTCAACGAACTCCTCGCCGCGAACCGCCTCCGCGTCGCGAACCTGTTCGACGCCGTGCCCGTCCGAATCATTGGGCCCGTGGAACTCGCCGCGGCCGATCCGGAGTTCCGAGCGCTGAGCAACGTGAACACGCCGGACGAGTACCGTGAAGCTTTGCGGGGCGCGGGAGAACGGCCGGGATAAACGCGGCGGCACGGCTACAATTCCTCCTCCGACTCTCGACACCCGACTCCGAACGGCCGACATGCACCCACACAAGCAGCACCACGACCGCCACGCCGGGACCGACGCGAACAAGCAGTTCCTGCACAAGATCAGCCGGCAGAAGATCGACCCGCCGGCCGTCGCCCCGGGCGTCTCGACGGCCGACCTCATCGACTCCGCGTTCCTGTCGTACAACGGCGGCCGGCTCCGCGAGGGGTGCCAGCTCTTCGTCCGCAAGATGCTCGCCGACAACGGCACCGTCGGGCTCGCGCTCAGCGGCGCGCTGACCCCCGCGGGGCTCGGCATGTCGTGCCTGGTGCCGCTCATCGAGGCCGGGTTCGTCGACTGGATCGTCTCGACCGGCGCGAACCTGTACCACGACACGCACTACGCGCTGGGCATGGACCTGTTCCAGGCCGGGCCGAACCTGCCGGACCTGGAGCTGCGCGAGAACCAGGTCATCCGCATCTACGACATCGTCTTCGACTACGAGAACCTGCTCGGCACCGACAAGTTCTTCCGCACGCTGTGCCGCGGCGAGGCGTTCCAGAAGACCATGGGCACCGCCGAGTTCCACCACCTCGTCGGGAGCTACCTCGCCGAGCGCGAGGCGCAGACCGGCCGCACCGGGAAGTGCCTGCTGGCCGCGGCGGCCCGGTGCGGGGTGCCGGTGTTCACCAGTTCGCCGGGCGACAGCAGCATCGGCATGAACCTCGCCGCGCTCATGCTCGAGGGCGGCAAGCTCCGCATCGACCCGCTGCGGGACGTGAACCAGAGCGCCGCGGTGGTGTGGGACGCGAAGGCGAGCGGCGGCACGAGTTCGGTGTTCATCCTGGGCGGCGGGTCGCCGAAGAACTTCATGCTCCAGACCGAGCCGCAGATCCAGGAGGTACTTGGGCTGGCGGAGGCCGGGCACGACTACTTCCTGCAGTTCACCGACGCGCGGCCGGACACGGGCGGGCTGAGCGGCGCGACGCCGAGCGAGGCGATGACGTGGGGCAAGGTGGACCCGGACAAGCTCCCGGACTCGGTGACGTGCTACATCGACGCGACCGCGGCGCTCCCGCTCCTGACCGCGTACAGCCTGACCCGGTGCGAGAAGCGGCCGCTGAAGCGGCTCATGGACAAGTTCCCGGAGTTGACCCGCCGCCTGGAGGCCGGGTACGCTGAGACGCGGGCCAAGCGGGCCGAGTGACCCGCCCGCGCCCCGACAGAACCTCTCCGAGCGCGGACGCAAACGACCCGTGGGTTCGATCGGCGGTCGCAGATACAGGGAGAAGTGATGTCCCGACTCGTGTTGTTCGTCCTGGCGGCCGCGGTCGCCGGCGCGCCCGCCGGGGCCCAGGCCCCGAAGCCGGCCCCGAAGGCCCCACCGCCCGCGAAGCCCTGGTTCGTGGACGACACCAAGCTGTTCGAAGACTTCATGGCCGGGCTCCGCGAACTGGGCAAGGCCGGGAAGTGCCTCGCGCACGAGAAGCTCCACGACAAGATGAAGTCCGGGACGAGGGCGAAGCACGCACCGGCCCGGGCGGGCGACGCGGCGCTGGCGCCCGAAGAGGTGTACAAGCTCGCGCTGCCCAGCGTGTTCGTCGTCGGCAGCGTGTTCAAGGACAAGGACGGCGAGTGGCAGGACGGCCTGTACGCCACCGCGTGGGCCGCGTCCGCCGACGGCGTCCTCGTCTCGAACTGGCACGTCTTCGAGGACCTGGAGCCGAGCGAGGTGTTCGGCGTCACCGACCACAAGGGGAACGTGTACCCGGTCGTCGACTTCCTCGGCGGCGACAAGGCGGCCGACGTCGCCGTGTTCAGGATCGACGCCAAGGGGCTCGTCCCGCTCCCCGTCGCCGACGAGTTCGCGGCCGTCGGCTCGTGGGTCGGGGTGCTGAGCCACCCGGGCGACAACTTCTACCTGTACACGACCGGCAGCGTCACCCGGTACAGCACGAACAAGAACGACGAGGGCAAGCGCGAGCGGTGGATGGGGCTGACGGCCGAGTTCGCCGGCGGGTCGAGCGGGTCGCCGGTGCTCAACAAGTACGGGGCGGTGGTCGGCATGTCGGCGCTGACGCTGACGATCGAGGACGGGAGCACGGTCCCGGCCCCGGCGCAGGAGCGCCGCCGGCTGCGGGCGCGGCTCCGCGACGAGAAGCCGAAGGCCCCGCCGCCCAAGGAAAAGGAGAAGGACAAGCCCGAGCCGAAGGAGGAGGCGAAGCCGGCCCCCGGCGGCGCGACCGTGCAGATGGTGCTGAAGATGGCCGTCCCCGGCCCGACCATCCTCAAGTCGTTCGAGAAGTGACCCCGCCGAGCATCGGCAGGTCGAGCGCGTTCTCGCGGGCGCACTCGGCCGCCGACTCGTAGCCCGCGTCGGCGTGCCGCATCACACCGGTGCCGGGGTCGTTCCGCAGGACCCGGGCGATGCGCTTCGCGGCGGCCGCGGTGCCGTCGCAGACGATCACCATTCCCGCGTGCTGGCTGAACCCCATCCCGACCCCGCCGCCGTGGTGCAGCGACACCCACGTCGCCCCGCTCGCGGTGTTCAGCAGCGCGTTGAGCAAGGCCCAGTCCGACACCGCATCGGACCCGTCGCGCATCCCCTCGGTCTCGCGGTTCGGGCTGGCGACCGACCCCGAGTCGAGGTGGTCGCGGCCGATGACGACCGGCGCCGTCAACTCGCCCGACGCCACCATGTCGTTGAACGCGAGCCCGACGCGAGCGCGGTCCTTCAGCCCGAGCCAGCAGATGCGCGCCGGTAGCCCCTGGAACGCGATGCGGTTCTGCGCCAGGTCGAGCCAGCGGTGCAGTTGCGGGTTATCGGGGCAGAGTTCCTTCACCTTCGCGTCGGTTCGTGCGATGTCGGCCGGGTCGCCGGAAAGTGCCGCCCAGCGGAACGGGCCGATCCCCTCGCAGAACAACGGGCGAATGTACGCCGGCACGAACCCGGGGATGTCGAACGCGTTCGCGACGCCGGCGTCCTTCGCGACCTGCCGGATGTTGTTGCCGTAATCGAGCGCGACCGCGCCGCGCGACTGAAGCTCAAGCATCGCACGCACGTGAACCGCCATGGACTGCTTCGCGGCTTCGATCACCGCCTGCGGTTGGGTCTTCGCCTTGTCGCGCCACTCGGCGAGCGTCCAGTCCTGCGGAAGATAGCCGTTGAGCGGGTCGTGGGCGCTGGTCTGATCGGTGACCACGTCGGGCGTGATTCCGCGGGCGACGAGTTCGGCACACACGTCCGCTGCGTTGCCAACCAGTCCAACCGAGACGGCTTCTCCGTCTCGCATGATGGCGAGAGCCTCATCCAAACTTGCGCCCTTGCGGTCGAGGTAGCGCGTTCGCAAGCGGAAGTCGATACGGCTCTCGTCGCACTCGACGGCGAGCAGCGAGAACCCGGCCATCGTCGCCGCGAGCGGCTGCGCGCCGCCCATGCCGCCGAGGCCGCCGGTGAGGATCCACTTGCCCGCTGCGTTGCCGCCGAAGTGCTTGCGGGCCACGGCGGCGAACGTCTCGAAGGTGCCCTGCACGATGCCCTGCGTGCCGATGTAGATCCAGCTCCCGGCCGTCATCTGGCCGTACATCATCAGCCCCTTGCGGTCGAGTTCGTGGAAGTGGTCCCACGTCGCCCAGTGGGGCACGAGATTCGAGTTGGCGAGGAGCACTCTTGGCGCATCCGTATGCGTCGGGAACACACCGACGGGCTTGCCGGACTGGATGAGCAGGGTCTCGTCGTCGCCGAGTCGCCGCAGCACCTCGACGATCTTGTCGAAGCACTCCCAGTTGCGGGCGGCGCGGCCGATGCCGCCGTACACGACCAGTTCCGCCGGCCTCTCGGCGACCTCGGGGTCGAGGTTGTTCATGAGCATCCGCAGCGCCGCTTCGGTCGGCCACGACCGGCACGAGAGGGCGGTGCCGCGGGGAGCGCGAATGACGCGCGACGAGTCGTTGCGGGTGAAGGTCATGACAACTCCTCGGCGATTTCGGCAGCCTGCCACGCGATGCGGGCCGCCACCCGTGCGGCGCAACCGGCCGGGTCGAGGTGCGGGTTGAACTCGACCACGTCGACGGCCGCGACCTTCAGGTTCCGAATGATCCCCGCCACCAGCGGCAGCACGATCTCGAGCGCCACGCCTCGCGCCGCGGGGGCACTGACCGCGGGCATCGTCGCCGCCGGCAGTACGTCCAGGTCGATGCTCAGGTGGATCAGATCAACCCCGCCGCCGAGATCCGCCATGTCTCGAACGACACCGTCGAGGTTCCATGCGACGATGTCGGCGTCGCGGTGCCACCGTACGCCCAACTCGCGGGCACGGCCGAACAAGGCGAGCGTGTTCGACGGCTCCGCAACACCCACACACAGATACCGGAACGGCTTCCCGTTCGGATTGCACCACTTCGCCATCTGGTAGAACGGGGTTCCGGAGTTGCCGGGTTCGTCGGCCCGCAGATCGAGGTGCGCATCAATGTTGATGACGCCGACGTTCGCTTCTGGCTTCGCGGCGACGATGCCTTGAAACGTGCCCCACGCGGTTTCGTGCCCGCCGCCCAGCACGAGCGGGCGGTGGCCGGAACGAATCGCGTCGGCCACGACTTCCGCGAGCCGCGACTGTGCCCCTTCCATGTCGGCGTCGTCGCAGCGAACGTCGCCCGCGTCGTAGACCGGTGCCGCTTGGTGCCACGCGAGGTTCGCGAGCGCCGTGCGGATCGCGTGCGGGCCATCCTTCACGCCGACGCGGCCGCCGTTGCGGCGCACGCCCTCGTCACACGCGAAGCCGACCAGTACGACGCCCGGTGCGCCCCCCGGTGTCAGCGGCTTCACCATCTGGTGCCAGCGCAGCGCGTCCGGGCCGTCGGCCGTGTCGACGCGCCCCGTCCACACGCTCATGTCAGGCTCGGGCATGTCTTGCTCTTCTGTAGCTGGCCTCTGTGAGGCCGGCTCGTGTTGCGAAGGCGATCCCGGGGTCACAGACCCCGGCTACAACCGAGAACGACCCGTTCCGCGAGCGGAGTGACACCGAGGTGGCACACGATCTCGGCCGGGTGGAGCACGTCCCACACGAGGAAGTCCGCTCGCTTGCCGACTTCGAGCGTGCCGAAGCGGTCGCCGCGGCCGAGCGCCTTCGCCGCGTTACGGGTCACGCCTTCGAGCGCCTCTTCGGGCAAGAGACCGTACAGCACGCAGGCCATGTTCATCGCAATCCGCAGCGACGCGAACGGCGAGGTGCCCGGGTTCAGGTCGGTCGCCACGGCCATCGGCACCCCTGCGTTGCGGAGCGCTTCGACGGGCGGCTGCTGCTTCTCACGCAGGAAGTAGAACGCGCCCGGCAGCAGCACCGCGACCGTGCCGGCGTTCGCGAGAGCTTCGACGCCGGCCGCGTCGAGGTACTCGAGGTGGTCGACCGACCAGCCGCCGTGCCGGGCGACCAACTCCGCCCCGTGCTGGTTCGTGAGTTGTTCAACGTGCCCCTTCACCGCGAGCCCGTGCGCCTTCGCACTCGCGAAGATGCGGTCGCACTGGGCCGGCGAGAACGCGATCGACTCGCAGAACACGTCCACCGCTTCGGCGAGGTTCTCCTGCGCCGCAGCCGGAATCATCTCTGAACAGATCAGCGAAACGTAGTCGTCGGCGCGGCCCGCGAACTCGGGCGGAACGGCGTGCGCCGCGAGCAGCGTCGCGGACAACTCCACGCCCACTTCCCCCGCGACGCGCTTCGCCGCTCGCAGCATCTTGAGTTCGTCGGCGGTCGTGAGCCCGTAGCCCGACTTGATCTCGACGCACGTCACTCCCTCGGCCGCGAGCGCCCGCAGCCGCGGGAGCGCCAGCGCGACGAGTTCGTCCGCGGTTGCGGCTCGCGTCGCGCGAACCGACGACAGGATGCCGCCGCCGCGCTTCGCGATCTCGGTGTACGGCACCCCGGTGAGCCGGTCCTGCCAGTCGTTAGCGCGTGAGCCCGCCCAGATGAGGTGCGTGTGGCAGTCGCTGAACCCGGGCGTGACCCACTTCCCGCCGCAGTCCGTCACACGGCCCGTGAAGGCTCGCACTTCGGGTGCGTCGGGCGGCAGGACCGCTGCGATGGTGTTGCCCCGAACCGCGAGCGCCCAGCCGTCGCGCAGCCCGTAGGGCGCACTCACCGCCGGATCGAAGGTGAGGAGCCTTGCGTTCACCCACAGTGCGTCGGCGTCCATGGCGGGCCTCCGTGGCACGGTGCTACTCTGAAATCAACTCGCGGAACCGCTCGCCGAGCGCCGCCTCGATGTACGGCGTTACGCCAAAGAAGCGCTTCATCTCGCGGTACTCGGCGACGTGGGCCGCGTCGCCCGCCGGTGCGCCGCGGACGGCGCGGATCATCAGGTTGCGGGCCGTGTGCTCGGTGCTGACGAACTCGACCACGTCCGTGCGGTAGCCCATGATGCGCAGCGCGAGCGCGCGGAAGGCGTCGGTGATGAGGTCGGCGGTGCGCTCGCGGAGGATGCCGTGCCGCATCAGCGGCCGCAGCACCTCGGCCGGGCCGTCGGGGCGCAGTTCGCGGTTCAGTGCGTGGTGGCAGCACGGCACGCTCAGCAGCACCTTCGCCTCGCTGCGGACGGCTTGCGAGATGGCGTCGTCGGTCGCGGTGTCGCAGGCGTGCAGCGCGAGCACGATGTCGGGGGTCGCCTCCAGGCCGCCGATGCGGCCGCACGCGAACGCGAGCCCGTTCGCCGCGATCCGCTCCGACCGCTCGATGCTCTTGCGGATCACCTCCTCGTTCACGTCCACGCCGAGGACGCGGGCCTCCATCGCCAGCACGTTGTTCAGGTAGTGGTGCGCGGCGAGCGTGAGGTAGCTCGACCCGCACCCGCAGTCGAGGATCTCGACCGGTCGGCCCACGCGCCGGAGTTCCGCGGCGTCGAGGGCGTGGCGGAGTTGCTTCAAGAACTCGTTGATCTGCGTGAACTTCGCCCGCATCGTGGGCCGCACGCGGCCGTCGGCGGTCGCGACGCCCATCACTTCGAGGAGCCGGTCGGCGCGGCCCTCGGGGAGCGGCACGTCCTTCACGCGGTTGTGCGGCTCGGGCCCGGCCGCCTCGCTCGCCACCGCCCGACGGCCGACCAGCAGCTTGCCCTTCTTGGTGGTGCGGAGGTCGATCTCCTCGCCGTCGGTGGTGAGGTGGACGCCCGAGAACCCGACCGCGATCACCTCGTCGAGCGGCGCGGCGGCCTCGGCCGGGGGGTAGTTGCGGGTCGTGTCCTTCTTCGCGTCGAAGTACGAGAACTGGAGGTGCCACGCGCCGCGGAGTTCGACCGGCCGCACGACCACCCGCACCCACGGCGAGGCGACATCACCACGCGCGACACCCGCGAACGTCGCCCGGCGGAACCCCGGGCCGAGTACGGCCGCGGTGACAATCTGACCCAGCGATTCGCGGCCGTCGGTTCCCATGCCGGCATTTTACGGCGCTGGTCCGTCGCCCGTGATCGCGTACACTCTCGGAGCGCCCGCGAACGCTCGCACCGGCGTCCCATTCCCCCTCCCGACGGAGTCTCATATGCGCCTCTGGGCTCGCACCGCCTGTGCCCTCGCGGCCGTGGTCGCATCACTGGTCGTCGCCGCGTGCGGCCGGCAGTCGGAGTCGTCCCCGCCCGAAGCGACGCCCAAGAGCGACGCGGCACAACCTGCGAAGAAGGACGCCGGAGCCACCCTGGGCGACCGCGAGGCCAACCGCCAGACGAGCCTCGGCAACCTGAAGGATCTCGTTTACGCTGCACACAGCTACCACGACGTGATGGGCAGTTTCCCTCGGCAAGCCTGGGTGGAGGGAATGGCCGGAATGAAGTTGGTGCCCGGGGGGCTCAGTTGGCGAGTTCACCTTCTCAAGCAGTTGAAACATGAAGAGCTCTACAACCAGTTCAAGCTCGGCGAACCCTGGGACAGCGAGCACAACAAGAAGCTCATCGAGAAGATGCCGAAGGTTTACGTCAGCCCGGGAGTGCCAACTGAACCCGGCCAGACGTATTTCAAGCTGCTTGTCGGTCCCGGAACCGCATACGACCCAACGAAGCCGGCTCCGAGCGTGATCATGAACGACGGCAGTTCCAACACGATCATGATTGTCGAGGGCGGCGGTCCGGTGACCTGGACGAAGCCGGACGACATCACCATCGACCTCTCGAAGCCGCTCCCGGATCTGAGCCTGGCCGGAGACCGCACGGTGAACGTCGCCATGTTTGACGCAAACCAACGGGTTCTGGACCTCGACAAGTTGTCCGAAGCCACGCTCAAAGCCGCGATCACCCCGGCGGGCAAGGACGTGCTCGGACCGGATTGGAACTCGGGTGCGCGGTTGATCCCGAAGAAAAAGGAACCCGTGGCCCCGAGCCCACCGCGCAGGTCGTCGAGCCGCTGACGGTCGCCTCCCCGCATTTCCTTGTGCCGCCCCCGTGGGGCGGCCGCTAAACTGTTCTTACCCCCGCCCCGCACCCCCTCCTTCGCGGAACCGCACATGCAGCCCCTCTCGCGCCGCGACATGCTCACCCGCACCGCCAACGGGTTCGGTGCGGCCGCCCTCGCCGCGCTCCTCGCCGACGACGGCCGCGCCAGCGCCGCAGAGACGCCCGACCCGTTCGCGCCCAAGAAGCCGCAGTTCCCCGCCAAGGCCAAGAGCGTCATCGTCCTGTTCATGGACGGCGGCGTGAGCCAGGTCGACTCGTTCGACCCCAAGCCGATGCTCGACAAGTTCAACGGCAAGCCGTTCCCGTCGAAGGTCGAGCCGACGCAGTTCAACAACATCGGCAACACGCTCGGCAGCCCGTGGAAGTTCAAGAAGTACGGCCAGAGCGGGTTGCCCGTCAGCGACCTGTTCCCGAACATTGGCGCGTGCGCCGACGACCTCGCGGTGATCCGCTCGATGGTCGCCAACTTCCCCGAGCACACGAACGCGAACTACTTCTACCACAGCGGCAGCGGGCTCCAGGGCCGGCCCAGCATGGGCTCGTGGGTCACCTACGGCCTCGGCAGCGAGTGCCGCGACCTGCCCGGGTTCGTCGTGCTCGGCAGCGGCATGGTCCCCCCGGGCGGCATCGACTGCTTCGGCAGCGGGTTCCTCCCGGCCGCGTACCAGGGGTCGATGTTCCGGAACGGTGCGCACCCAGTCTCGGACCTCACCCCGGCCGGCGGGCAGAGCGCGAAGACCACCGCCGCCAAGCGCGACCTGCTCCGCAGCCTCGACAAGATGGCGAAGGAGCGGTTTGGCGAGAACGACGCCTTCGAGGCCGCCGTCGCCAACTACGAGCTGTCGTTCCGCATGCAGACGGCCGTACCCGACCTCGCCGACCTCTCGAAGGAGACCGAGGCGACGAAGTCGATGTACGGCCTCGACGCGAAGGAGACCGAGGTGTTCGGCCGGCAGTGCCTGATCGCCCGGCGGATGGTCGAGAAGGGGGTGCGGTTCGTTGAACTGCTGTGCCAGAACCTCGGCCACGACCGCTGGGACCAGCACTCGAACCTCAAGAAGGGCCACGAGGACAACGCCCGCGCCGTCGACAAGCCGATCGCCGCGCTCCTCAAGGACCTGAAGCAGCGCAAGCTGCTCGACAGCACGCTCGTGGTGTGGGGCGGGGAGTTCGGCCGCACGCCGATGGCCCAGGGCAGCGACGGCCGCGACCACAACCCGCACGGGTTCTCGATGTGGCTCGCCGGCGGCGGCACCAAGGGCGGCACAGTGTACGGCGAGACCGACGAGTTCGGCTACCACGCGATCAAGGACAAGGTCGAGGTCCACGACCTGCACGCGACGATGCTCCACCTGCTCGGGTTCGACCACACCAAGCTGACGTACCGGTTCGGCGGCCGCGACATGCGGCTCACCGACGTCCACGGCGAGGTCGTGAAGGGCGTCCTGGCGTAGTGGCGTGGGGCGACACCAAGACGAGGCGAGATTGGCCGCGAAAAAGCACAAAAGCCACAAAGGAAGACGGCAGAGAAGACGAGGCGACCCGGTTCACGGGTCGCCTCTCCTTTTGTGACTTTTGTGCTTTTTCGCGGCCAATCCGTCTTCTCCGATCCTTCACCGCGCATTTCGCGGCGCTCGCTTGCCCCTTGTGCGGCGGCAGGTTCCAATATCGGGGTTCCGTCAACTCCGGGAACCCACACCAATGCGCCGCCCGCTACTCGCCCTCGCCCTGCTCGCACTCGCGACGACCGCACGCGCCGACGACCCGAAGGTGCTCACGAAGATCGCGTTCGGGTCGTGCGCCGACCAGGACAAGCCGCTGCCCATCTTCGACACGATGGCCGCCGCCAAGCCGGACCTGCTCGTCCTCCTCGGCGACAACATGTACGCCGACCTCGACCGCAAGTTGAAGGTCACCCCCGACGTCATCCGCGAGAAGTACAAGCTGATGGAGAAGGTGCCCGGGTTCGCGAAGCTCAAGGCGACGTGCCCGATGGTCGGCACCTGGGACGACCACGACTACGGCAAGAACGACGCGGGCGTCGAGTGGGAGCACAAGGACGAGGCGCAACAGGCGCTGCTCGACTTCTTCGGCGTCGCGAAGGACGACCCGCGCCGCACCCGCAAGGGGGTGTACCACGCCGAAATCTACGGCCCGCCCGGCAAGCGCGTGCAGGTGATCCTGCTCGACACACGGTACTTCCGCAGCCCGATCAAGAAGGCCCCGTTCGACCCGAAGACCCGCATCTCCGCGTGCCTCCCCAACACCGACCCGGACGCCACGTTCCTCGGGGCCGAGCAGTGGAAGTGGCTCGAAGAGCAGCTCAAGAAGCCGGCCGAGGTGCGGTTGCTCGCGTCGAGCATCCAGCTCGTGTCGGACGACCACCCGTTCGAGAAGTGGGCGAACATCCCGAAGGAGCGCGAGAAGTTGCACGCGCTGCTCAACAGCACGGGGGCCAACGGCGTGATCGTCCTGAGCGGGGACCGGCACCTCGCCGAGATCTCGCTCGACACGAAGGCGATCGGCTACCCGCTGTACGACGTGACGTCGAGCGGGTTCAACCAGGCGTCGAAGAACTGGCGCGCCCCCGAGGCGAACAGCAAGCGGCTCGCGGCGATGCCGTTCGGTGACAACTTCGGGTTCATCACCATCGACTGGTCGGGCGACGACCCGCGGGTGGCGGTGCAGGTCCGCGACGAGGACGGCGACGCGACCGGCGGGTTCAAGGTGCGGCTGAGCACGCTGAAGGGGACCGGGACCGGGGCCGCGACGCCCGTGGTCGATGAGAAGCTCCCGGACGGGGTGCTGTCCCCGGCGGCCGCGGCGAAGAAGGTCGGCGAGAAGGTGACGGTCCAGTACACCGTGGCGTCGGTGGGCGGGAAGGCGAACCTGTACCTGAACACGAACAAGGACTTCCGGGCGAAGGACAACTTCGCGGTGGTGCTGCCGACCAAGGTGCAGACCGGCAAGTGGGAGAAGGCCGGGGCCGAGACGTTCGTGGGCAAGACGGTCCGCGCGACCGGCACCATCAAGCTCAACAAGGAATCGCCGCAACTCGAGGTCGCCGACCCGAAGGACCTGGAGATCGTGGAGAAGTGACGCCGGCCGCGGCAACCCAAGTCGGTCGCCGCCCACCTACGGCAACTCATACCAACCCGGGGTAACAGAGTAACCCGTGGTATTGACCTCCCCCCTGGTGGAGGAGGTTGCTCCGAGTCTTCGAGGAGCGGGTGGGGGGACGCCTCTGCGCGTCTATTGCCTTCCCCCACCCGGCTCGCAGAGCCTCGCCACCCTCCCCCACCAGGGGCATTGGTATCTACACAAGTGGGGGCGGGTTGCAAGTTCTGTGCATGCGAGAGATTACCTTACCGCTTCTGGAGCATCGGCTCCAGAAGCGGTACCACAAACTGGTTCGGTCCCACATGCGTAGCGCATCCCCACTGGCCGCGGGCGTGGCCAGTCTGCCCGACAAGGGGCAGGCGTTTGCTGCGGTACAAGGTGCGTGGCGGTTCCACAACAACGAGCGCGTCACCCTTCCCGCGCTGGTCGAACCCCTCCGGGCCGCGGGACGGAACCGGGTCGCAACCACGACCGCGCCCTTTGCCCTGCTGGTACACGACTGGTCCAAACTCACCTACGCTCCGGGCGACAAGACGGACCTGGCCCAGTTGACCCACGCAGCGGACGTGGGCTACGAACTCACCACCGCCCTGCTGGTCAGCGCCGATGACGGCAGCCCGCTGGCGCCCATGGAGGTCCACTGCCGGACCGCAGCGGGGTTCCTGAGTACCCGGCCCCGGGCCCGCGCCGCGGACCACCTGGGTCAGGTGCTCCCGACCATGGCGGCCAGCACCACCTGGGGCCTGTCCAAGCCCACGTTGCACGTGATCGACCGGGAGGCGGACTCGGTGGGTCACTACCGCCGGTGGCACCGGGCCGGACACAAGTTCCTCGTGCGGGTGGACGACCGCCACGTCCTGTGGGACGGGTCCCGGTGCCGGTTGAGCGGGGTCCGCCGGTCGTTGGGCCGCGGGCGCCACTTCCGGCAGGCCGGTGGGGCGGGGGGGGCGTCGTACCGGGGCCGGGCGGCGACCCTGTTCCTCGCCGAGACCGAGGTGGTGTTGGATCGGGCGGCCAAGCGGAAGGTCGACGGGCGGAGTACCGCCGTGGCGGGTGCGCCGCTGACGTTGCGGTTGGTTCTGGTGCAGGTGCGCGGCGGCACGGGCGCGATCCTGGCGGAGTGGCTGCTGCTCTCGAACGCCCCGCGTGCGTGGGCCACGACGGAGCAACCGGCCCGGAGTTACTACTGGCGGTGGCGGATCGAGCACGACCACCCCGGGGCCGAATACTTCCGTGCCGAGGTCGCACTGTCGCAGGCGATCGGGGACGAGGCGGTGCCGCTGCGACGCTCGCTCCTTAACCTGATTTCGCGTCTCCCCGCCGACTGGCAGCGGCGCTTCGAGCAGCCGGACCTGCTGCTCGCGCCGCCGGTCCCGTTCCGTCCCGCGTGGTGGGCGGCTAACGCACATTGCCCGGTCGCGTACCGCTCGCTGCCGAACCTCGACCACGCAGCGTTCGACCCCGGTCTGCCGTGGCTGACCACGAAAGGCGTGGAGGAGCAAGTGGATCAGGTGCAGCACATCGCGAGGGAATTGGTTGCCCTTGCTTCGGTTCAACTCCGCGCAGCCGACTTGGGACTCACTCTCCCACTCGGGTTCGAGGCGTTTGCGTACGACTTCCCGCGGCGGGACGCCGTCTCGCGGGCCACCCCCTGCTTTGAAGTCCTACTCCACGATGCGACGATCATCGGCTTCCCGCGCGTCGGCGAAGGCCACCTCGTCTCGTTCTTCGGCGACATGAACTACCGTAACTCGCACCAACTCACACGGGCTCTGTACCTCGTCCCGGGAACCGCGTTCCACTGTGTCGTGGTGTTCGAACTGGGCGACGACGCCGATAACCCGTATCCGAACGACCCGAACGTGATCTACTACTGCGCCCCGTCATTCCAGACGTTCCTGTTAGGAGTTACGCAGTTCACGGGGTTGCGAGGGTCAGGGAGGGTCGGGCGAGGTAGGCCCGGACGGCGTCGCGGATGATCCCCACCTTGGCCTCGAACCAACTCACCCCGGTGGTGAACCGGTGCCGCTCGAGCCGGACGAACGCCCGGATCGACCACCCGATGTGGTTCCGCTGGGCCTTGGCCATCCGGGTCTGGCACCGCTCCACCCCGGTGAACTGCTTGAGTCCCCGGTGGTACTCCTCCACCGACCACGACAGCTCCGCGAACACCAGCCGCCCCACGTCGTCCAGCCCGGTGTCGTTGGTCACCCAGTGCTCCGCGCCGCCGTCTCGGGCGGCCGTCCGGAACACCTTGACCAGTCCGAACCCGGGCAGCCACACCACCGTCCCGGCTTCGGTGATCGGCACGGCCGTGACCGCCGTCGGCTCCCCGCGGTCGAGCCGGACCAACCGGTTCCCCTGCAGGCGGGTCACGAACACCCACCCGTAGGACCGGATCTGCTTGAGCATCTCGACGGCCGCGTACCAGCTGTCGAACAGCACGCACCGGGGCCGGAACCCGCGGCCCCGCGCCTCGGCGAGCAGGTCCCGCAGGTGGTCGTTCTTGGTCCTCCCGTCGACCGCCTTGTGGTAGAGCCGGTAGTCGGTCGGGTACATCCGGTCGCCGTCGGTCCACACCAGGGTGAGCAGGTTGATCCCGTCGACCACCCGGTAGTGCTTCCCGGACCAGTGCCGGGTGACCAGTTGGATGTGGCTCGCGTGCGGCTTGTCGAGGGTGGTGTCGTCGGCCACCAGCACCCCGGCGTCCCGGTCGACGAGCGGCCGGACCTCGGCCCACAGGGCGGGTGGGTCGGGCTCCAACCGGTGGAGCAACCGGGTGGAGGCGTCGTGGGGGGGCTTGGGCGGGCGGTCGGGGGACCGGTCGGGTTGCACGCGGGCGGCCTCCGTGGCGGTACACGCCCGGGGCGTGGCCAGGAGGAACTGGATGTAGTCCTCAGCGGTACAACGCGGTGGGTTCATGACCTCATCGCTACCCCCGGCCCGAGGAGTCGGCTTGCTGGACATCCGTACCCAACTGCGTAACTCCTTCCGGTATCGTTGGTGGCGCGGGGTGTGAAACAGGTGGGACCGGCACGAACGAAAGGTGCGATAATGGCGTGGCGGGCGGGGGCCGAGCTGTTCGCGGACGTGTGGCCGCTGATCCAGTACCGCGTCCGCGACAGGCGGCAGCGGCACGAGTTCACCGCTTCACTGCTGCGCCTGCTCGTCGAGCACGACACCGACCCGACCGACGTGGCCGACCTTCACCCCGAGGTCCGAGCCGCGCTCGCGAGCATTGGGATCGAGACACCACACGAGAGCGAAGCCGAACAAGCCGTGATCGATTGCGCCAGGCATCTTGAGTCCGCCGAGGCCTCAGCCCGTGCAACTGCGGCCGAGGCGCTCCGGCACTTCGCTCCCCTTGCGGACGAGCCGCGCCGAGCGGCCGTTCACGTTCTACCTGCTCTGATCAAACTTCTCCGCGACCCCGTCCCGCGGGTGGCCCGCGCGGCCGCCATGTCGGTCCGTGAACTGGTGCCGGTGGCGCGACCGATCCCCACAAAGATTATGGCGAAACTCCGGGCCGCGGCCCGGCACGCGGACGAGGTCGTTGCCAAGCGGATTCGCGAGGCGATCGTTCGCGCCGAACGGGCCTGAACGGGTCCGGCACGCTGGCTCCTTGATCAATGTTCTCCCCGAACCGCAGCGGTTGTTCGCGAGGAGTTGGGGATCGTGTGCGAGGAGTCGGGCATCGTTCGCGAGGAGTTCGGGGCGTGTGCGAGGAGTTCGGGGCGTGTGCGAGGAGTTCACATCGGTTGCGGAGACCCCTCCCCCACCCCTCCGCAACCAATGGCGTTGATTTGAGCGAATCCGGTACAATCCCGTGGCGGTTCGGGCTTTCCACTCCCCCCGCGCTGCGACTACAATCACTCACACCACCGGCGCCCCGACCTCCGCCGCCCGTCCCGTTTTGCTTGCTCGGCCGCCTGCTCCGTCCGCCGACCGATTGATGGCTCGCTTGCGTCTCACGGCCGCTCCGCACTCTTGCGGCGGCCCCGACTGGATTCTGGGACTCTCAGCATGTCCGACCCGCGCACCACGGCGCACGGGGTGCTCGAACTGCACCCCAAGGGTTACGGGTTCCTCCGCAACCCCGCGCGCCACTACGCCCCCACCCCGGCCGACGCCTACGTGTCGGGGGCGCTGATCGACAAGTTCCGCCTCGCCGAAGGGCTCCGGCTCGGCGGCCCGCTCGAGCAGGCCCGCCGCGGCCAGACCGGCCCGCGGATCGCCACCGTCGAGACCATCGAGGGGGCCGAGGCCAAGCTGTTCCGCCGGCGGAGCTGGGAGGAACTCACCGCCACCGACCCCACGAAGTGGATCCGGCTCGAGACCGGCCCGGAGCCGCTGACGACCCGCGTAATGGACATGTTCACGCCGATCGGCATGGGCCAGCGGGGGCTCATCGTCGCCCCGCCCCGGTCGGGCAAGACGGTCCTGCTCCAGCACATCGCCCAGGCCGTCATCAAGAACCACCCGGCGATGCACCTCATGGTGCTGCTCGTCGACGAGCGGCCGGAGGAGGTCACCGACATCCGCCGCACGCTGATCGGCCCGCCGCCCAAGCCCGGCGAGCCGCCCGCGGCCGACCCGCCGCCGTGCGAGGTCATCGCGTCGAGTTCGGACCGCGACACCGCGAGCCACATCCGCCTCGCCGGGCTGGTGGTCGAGCGGGCCAAGCGGCTCACCGAGATGGGCCGCGACACGTTCGTGCTGCTCGACAGCCTCACCCGGCTCGCCCGGGCGCACAACAAGACGGCCGGCAGCGGGCGGACCATGTCCGGCGGCGTCGACTCGAAGGCCCTGGAGGTGCCGAAGCGGCTGTTCGGCAGCGCCCGCGCGTTCGAGGAGGGCGGCTCCCTGACGATCCTCGGCACCGCACTTATTGAGACCGGGAGCCGCATGGACGAGGTGATCTTCCAGGAGTTCAAGGGCACCGGGAACATGGAACTGGTGCTGAACCGGGCGCTCGCCGAGCGCCGGGTGTACCCGGCCATCGACCTCGGCGCGTCCGGCACCCGCAAGGAAGAACGGCTCCTCCCGCCCGACATGCTGGAGCAGATCACGCTCGTGCGCCGCAGCCTGATGCAGATGAAGCCGGTCGAGGCGATGGAGGGCATGGTGAAGCAACTGAGCAAGACCAAGTCGAACGCCGAGTTCCTCATGACCGTGAGCAAGTTCGTGCGGTGACGCGCGAAGCCGGTGGGTGAACGGGGTCGGGGGCGGGAACCCAGGTGGTTCCCG
>NZ_JBHYGG010000055.1:0-18543 GCF_051859125.1 Gemmata sp. | reverse complement strand
TCTCGGGGGAGAGGTCGCCGCGAGTCTTCGAGCGGCGGGTGAGGGGGTGCCACCCGAACCACACCCCAGAACCGCGGTCCATTCCGCCACCACTTCTTACACCTTCCCCTTGCCCATCAGGACGGAGGCGCAGCGGGCGACGGCCCAGAGCAGCACGGTGCAAACGCACGCGATCACGAAGATCGTCAGCCCCGCGTTGACGTACCCGACGGTCGTGCCCTTCGCCAACTGCCCCTGCACCACGGCGGAGCCGGCGGTCAGCGTCGTCGTGGTGACGAACAGCATCGGCAGCACGGTCACCCAGGCGTAGCGGCCGCGGCCCTGGTTCACCAGCCACGTCGTCACCAGGGCCAGCGCCATGACGGCGAGGAGCTGGTTCGCGATGCCGAACATCGGCCAGATCGTCGTGATGCTCCCGGTCGAGATGAACCACCCGTACCCCGCGGTCACGATGCCGCTCGCGAGCAGCGCGCCCGGGAGCCAGTCGGGCCGGGCGAGCGGCTTGTACACGCGGCCTGCGGTCTCTTGCAGCAGGAACCGGGCGATGCGGGTGCCGGCGTCGATCGTGGTGAGGATGAACAGCGCCTCGAACATGATTGCGAAGTGGTACCAGTACTTCAGCAGCGTGCCCACCGCGAGGCCGGTGAACGCGAACGCCTGCTGGAAGATCATCGCCATGCCCACCGCCAGCGTCACCGCCCCGCCCGTGCGGCCGCGGAGCGACTCGCCGCCCACCATCTCCTCGACCTGCCCCAAGTTCAGGTGCTGCGGGGAGTCGACCTGCGTGGCGTGCGCCGGGTCGCGCGACTCGGGCGGCAGCGTGGCGCGGCTGATGCCGTACTTCGCCTGTACCTCTGCCACGCCCCCCTGGTACTTCTGGGCCTGGTCGATGGGAACGTTGATGTCGTAGTAGAGGTCCGACGGCAGGCTCGCGGCGGCGATCAGCGCGACCGTGCCGACGAGTCCCTCGATCAGCATCGCCCCGTACCCGATGGGGCGGACGTGCGACTCCTTGTCGATCATCTTCGGCGTGGTGCCGCTGGACACGAGCGAGTGGAACCCGCTAATCGCCCCGCACATCACGCAGATGAACACGAACGGGAAGATGCCGCCCTCGAACGTCGGCCCGCCGTTGACGAACACCTCGTTGAGCGGTGGCGCTTCCAGCGCCGGGTTCGCGACGATGACGCCGACGACGAGCATGATCACGGTGCCAATTTTCAAGAAGCTGCTCAGGTAGTCGCGCGGCCCGAGCAGCAGCCACACCGGCAGCACCGCGGCGACGAACCCGTAGATGCACAGCGTCCAGATCGTCTGTTCCTTGGTGAGCGAGAAGAACTTCTCGAGCGGCGAGCCCGGGATCCACCCGCCCGCGACGACCGCGAACAGCGTCAGCGCGCCGCCCATGAGCGACGCCTCGACCACCTTCCCGGGGCGGATGCGGTACATCCACAGGCCGACGAACAGCGCGATCGGGATCGTCGCGGCGATGGTGAACGTGCCCCACGAACTACCGGTGATCACCTGCGTGCAACCGGCGGGGAGGGTGTACACCGCCGGCGCGGCAGCCGTGGCGAGTTTCGGCTCGGTCGGGCTCTTCACGGCGAACGCCTCGGACCGGACGGTTTCCGGCGTCGAGGGCGAGTACCGCACCCGGCACCCGGGCGGGAAGTGGTACACGCCGTCCTTCAGTGCGGCCGGCTCCGTGGCGGCGATCGTCATCCCTTCCGGGAGCTTCACCTCCTCGCCGCCGAGCGCCTTCACGACCACGAACCCGAGCCCGGCCAGCGCGATGATGACGATGAACAGGATCGCCAGCGACGCGACGACCGACGCGGCCGGCCCGAGTTCGGCACGCGCGATCTCGGCCAGCGACTTGCCGTCGCGCCGCACGCTCGCCGCCAGCACGAGCATGTCCTGCACGGCCCCCGCGAGGCACACGCCGACCACCAGCCAGATGAGCCCCGGCGCGTACCCGTACTGGATCGCGAGCACCGGGCCGATGAGCGGCCCGGCCCCGGAGATCGCCGCGAAGTGGTGCCCGAACAGCACCCACTTGTTCGTCGGGTGGTAGTTCTGGCCGTCGTGCAGCCGGTGGGCGGGGGTCTGGCGGGTGTCGTCGAGGACCGCGACCTTCGCCGCGAGGAACGCCGAGTAGTACCGGTACGCCAGCGCGAGGCACACCAGCACCAGGACCATGACCGGCATGGCGTGGACGATGACGCGCCCGTTGCCGGGGTCCGTGTGGAAGAGCGACAGCGCGAGGAGTGACATGGGGCGTCCGCGTGGGGGAGCGTGGGCGACGCGTACTAGCGTAGCGGCCGCGGACGGGTTTGGCCGCAGACGCCTTCGGCGGCAGAGGCCAGACGCCTTCGGCGACAGAGGACAGAAGGCGGGGAAGACAATCGGGCACGGGCGCGGGCACGGACCAGACCCCGGCCGCTACGACCGCCCAAGGCTTTCCCGTTCTTCTCCGTGCCCGCGTGCGTGCCCGTGCCCGTGCCCGATCCTGGCCCCCGCCCTCTGCCACTCCGACAATGCCGCCTCACCGCGAGCTGATGTTTCGCATCTGGAGGTGCCGGCGGAGCGCGTGCGACGGCCCGAGTACCGGCGTAATGAGTCGCCGCAGCGCCCGCATCTGCGTCGTCCGCAGGAACGGCCGCAGGCCCGCGTCGCCGATCGGGTTGAACCCGAGGTCCAGTGTCGTCAGGTTGTTGAGGTGCGGGCTCTCGGCCAGGGCGCGCGCGCCGTCGTCGCCGATGCCGCAGTTCGACAGCCGCAGCACCTTCAGGTGGGCCAGCAGCGGGCAGCCCGCGAGCACCCGCGCCCCCTCGTTGCCGAGTTCGTTCTGCCCGAGGTTCAGGTCGGTCACCCGCACCGCCCCGGGCTCGTTCAGCGGGGTCGTCTTGGTGAGGATCACCTGCAACCCGCCCGGCCCGAGCGCGTTGTTCGACAGGTCGAGGACCGGCACCCGGAGCAGGTCGTGCGCCCGGGTGATCGTGTGCAGCCGGGCGACGCCGATCTCGTTGCCCGCCAGCCCGAGCTTGTGCAGCGACGCGAGCCGCTCGGACCCGGCGACCGCCTCCGCACCCGTCGGCCCGAGCCGGTTGTTCGACAGCTCGAGGTACCGGACGTTCCCCAGGTGCGACGACGTCGCCAGGGACCGCGCGCCGGTCTCCCCGATCTCGTTGTCGGACAGGTCGAGTTCCTCCAGGTTCCCGAGGATCGTACTCGTCGCGAGGTGCTCGGCCGACTTGTCCTCGAACCGGTTGCGGCCCAGGTACAGCCGCCGCAGCCCGGTCAGGTGCGGGGACTCGGCGACGGCCCGGGCGAGGGGCCGGCTCACGTGCTGCCCGAACACCGTGAGCGCGACGAGGCGGCTCAGGTACGGCACCTGGAACGCGAGCTGGAGGTTGCCCCCGAGGTCGAGCAGGTGGACGTGGCGGATCGGCCCGGCGACGAACAACTCGGCGGCGTGCCGGATCCACTGGAGCGCGACGACGTTCACCTCCTCGACGAACCCGCGGCGGAACCGGTGCCCGGTGGCCAGCCCGCGGAACGGGCCCGTCCAGTCGGTGCCGTAGGCCGAGAGCAGGTCGGCCTGCAGCACCGTCAGGTCGCCCAGGAGCTTCTGCCGGGCGGCCTCGCGCTCGACCCGCTCCTTGGCCGACACAGGTGCCTCGTCGGCCTCGGGCTCCTCGGTGAGCTTCGCCAGGGCGATCTGCACCCGGATGAGCAGCGCGCGCTTGCGGCTCCAGTCCGGCGGACCGGCGACCCCCTGTTCTTCGAGCCAGTCGGCGTAGATGAGGCGCGGCGCGTCCTCGTCCGGGTACGCCCGGATCCGCTGGAGAAACGCTTCGGCCTCGGTCTGCATGAAGTTTGCTCCGCACCGCGATGTCCGAGCGACCCTGAGCGCCAGTATTGAAGCTGTGCGTTCGTGATTTTTTAGCCGCGGATGCAGCGACCGAGGGTAGCCAGGGGTGCGGCGAGCGCAGCGAGCAAACCCCTGGTCCCCCGCGCACCACGGATCGCAGCCCCGGAGGGGCGACAGGCTCCGCATGGGCGGCCAGGGGTTTGTGCCGCAGAGCCGGCACCGCACCCCTGGCTACACTCGGTCGCCGCATCCGCGGCTCCCAACCACAATCCGATCGCGCAACTTCAGAAAGCGCCAGCGAGGGGTGTGCTTGACCCCCTCACTGGCGCTCAAGGTTCGCCCGGACAGGGCACCCTCTTCGCGCTCACCTCCAGAGTAACGCACCAGGCCGCCGGGCGGTGCGAAATGTGCAGACGAATGAAGAATGGGTGTTGCCCTAACCATTCGGTTAGGTAAAGCTAATGGAATGATTCACGCTGCCTATTCACCAGGAGGAACTGTGCGACCCACACGACCGTACCGCGAACGATTTCGCGGGTTCACCCTCATCGAATTGCTGGTGGTGATCGCCATCATCGCCGTGCTCATCGGCCTGCTCCTTCCGGCCGTCCAGAAGGTCCGCGAGGCGGCGGCGAAGACGCAGAGCCAGAACAACCTCAAGCAGATCGGCCTCGCACTGCACAGCTACCACGACTCGCACCTGCGGTTCCCGCCGGGCTACCTCGCCGACACGCACGGCCCGTCGGCCGACCCCGCGACGCTCGACGCGCCGCCGGGGTGGGGCTGGGGCGCGCTCATCCTCCCTTACGTGGAGCAGGACGCCCTCTACAAGCAACTGCGGCTCGACCTGCCCGCGTGGGACGCGGCCAACGCCGCCGCGGTGAAGCACGCGCCGAAGGTGTTCCAGAACCCCGCGGCCCCGAACGCGAGCCCGACCGTGCAGGTGAAGACGGACACCGGAACGGTGCTCGCCGAGTGGGGCCGGTCGCACTACGTCGTGAACAACGGGCAGGACGAGTCGTGGGCGTACCTGAACCACAACCTCTCGGGCATCCCCGGCACCGGGCCGTTCTACCGGAACTCGAAGACGCGGACCGCCGACGTGACCGACGGACTGAGCAGCACCGTGTTCGTCGGCGAGCACACCACGGTGAGCGACAAGACGTGGGTCGGGGTCCACCCCGCGGCGGCGAGCTGCCCGGTGGACGCGGCCCGGTTCCCGTTCACCGCGTGCGACGGCCCGGCGACGCTGGTGATGTGCCACAGCGGGCCGGCGGCGCACGAGCCGGGGGTCGTTCACCCGCCGAGCTTCCCGACGTGCCACGTGTGCCAGATGTACGGCCCGTGGAGCGCCGGCGGCGGGAACGTGCTGTTCGGCGACGGGGGCGTGCGGTTCGTCCCCACGCGGATCAACCTGACCACCTGGGCCGCGCTGTCCAGCATGAACATGGGGGACCTGCCCGGTGAGTGGTAACCATTCCGACGACGACGACGATCGGCCGCGCTCGAACGCCCGCTGGCTGGTCGGGGCGCTGGCGGTTCTGACCGTCGCGCTGCTGGTGGTCTGGTGGCCCGGGTGCCGCCAGTACCCGCCGGTGTCCAGCCGGGAGTCGCTGGGGGCGATGAAGCTGCTGTACTCGGCCTGCAACACCCGCGACCCGGCCCGGCTCGACCGGGTCGAGCGCACGGTTGAGGCGCTGGCCCGCGACGGCAAGGTGACGCCCGCCGAGCGCGAGAGCTTCGAGCGGATCGTCGCGACCGCCCGCGCCGGAGACTGGGATAAGGCCGAGGACGCGGCGTTCAAGTTCGCCCAGGACCAGGTCGGCGCGGGCCCCGCCGACCACGACCCGCACGACCGCGCCCACGACGACAAGAAGCTGAAGGCGAAGCCCGGGAAGGGGAAGTAGCGGCGTGCTACAATCGGGGTGCTTCGCCCACACCCCGGACGCCCCCGATGCCCGGTCCCCAGTGCCCGCACTGCGAGTTCTCCTACGCCTGGGACGGCAAGTTCTGCGGGCACTGTCAGAAGCCTTACCCCCTCCGCGGGGTGTGGGACGCGGCCGTCGCGCCCGGGTGGTTTGCGGGGCACCACCGCGCGACCAAACGGGAACTCGTCCTGGTCGGGTGCGGGAGCGTGCGCACCATCGAACGCCTCCTCCCGCCCGCGACCGGTCCGGCCCTCGACTCGTTGGAGCGGGCCGCTCTCGCCAGCACTCCCACAACGGTCCGCGGCGCGGCCCGTGCGTGCTGGGAACTCTCCCGGATCGTCGAAAACGTCCGCACCAATTCCGCTCCGGGGTCGCCGGCTTTTCTGGCTACCGACGCCTTGGCAGCACTCGCCGGCACGGCCACGGACCGGAACCTCCCGATCGTACCCCACGTCACGCACTCAGTTGCGCTCGCCGAGGCGCAAGCCCGCGTCCCGGCGACGCCCGACGAGGGGCACCGCCGGCCCGCGTTCCTCGAAGGGGACACGCGGCTGGCGGTTCTGGGGTTCCGGCACGCGATCCTTGCTGGCAAACGGCCGCCCGGCCTGACCCCGACGGAGTCGGACCAGTGGGACCGGTGGCGGGCGGCCACGGAGCGCGCCGATGTCACGCGCCGGGCACGCCTGGAGGCGACCACCGCGGCCTCTGCGGCGCTGTGCGACGTGTACCGCGATGTGGTTGCATACCCGTTCCAAAGGGCCACGTTCGACCCGGCGTGGCGGACGAGCACGGCCGTTGCGATGGCGAAGGGGTTCGTGGAGACCGCCGACTTCAGCGGGATGCCGATCCTGGCCGACGCGCTCCAGGACGCCGGGTGCGACGACCCCGAGGTGCTCGAACACTGCCGCGCCGAGCGGCCGCACTACCGCGGGTGCTGGGTCGTTGAACGGGTGCTGGGTCGCGGTGCGTAGGAGGACGGCCATAAACGCGAGCGGCCGCCCGTTTCGGGGCGGCCGCTCGGCTGACCGGACCAGCGTCAGCCGTCGAGGCCGCGCTTCTCGTTCTCCTCGAGCTTCTTCTTCTGCTCGTCGGTCACGACGAACTTGAACTCCTTCTTCAGCAGCCCCATGACCGACTGGTAGGCGTTCCGCTGGCTCTGGAGCCGGAACCGGCCCAGCACCTCGCCGATGCCGCTGCCGCCGCCCATCTGGCTCTGCGACTCGGCCATCGCCACGTCCAGCTTGTAGTCGGTGTCCGTCTTCACCTCGCGCTTCAGGACCGTCGCGACGTAGTAGGTGTCCTTCGGCGCGTCGGCGATCACCGTCACGGTCTTGACCGGCTCGGTGCGGCCCTTCATGAGCGCCTCGCCCAGCTCGTTGGTCGGGTACTTGAGGTTCTCGCTCGGGCGGATCTGGAACGGCTGGAGCGGGTTCGGCCCGGGCATGCGGAACAGGTCCACCTGGAACCCCTTCTCGCCGGTCGGGTCGGCCACGGCCGTCAGCGGGGCGACGCCGCGGACCATGAACGGCTCGCCGCGCCCGAACGCGAGGTCGCGGAGCTTCTGGGTCAGCAGCGGCTCCGACGTCGAGTCGTACACGCGGATCTCGTTGGCCAGCTTCTCGGCCTCGGCCTTCGCCAGCTCGCGGGCCTTCTTGAACTTCCACGCCCGCACGACGTCCTTGAACACCTCGGACCCGTCCGGGGTGCCGCCCCACAGCCGCGGGCGGGCCGCGTCCTCGGTCTTCCGCCACACGACGAACTGCGGCTTCGTCTTCAGGTCGTCCTCGAAGTACGCCCGCTCGGTGGGGTAGGTCATCGGGGCGAGCGTCCCGTTCGCCGGGGTGCGGGTGCGGGTCGCCGGGTTGGTCTGCCAGAAGAACCGGTCGCCGAACGGGACGTACCCCTGTTGCACGCGGGCGTGCGGGTTGGCCGCGGCCCGGAGCGTCTCGCGCTGGGCCGCCAGCAGCGGGGCCAGCGCGGGGTCTTCTTCGATGTTCCACTCGGTCCGGGGGACGGTGTTCCCCTGGACCTTCAGCCCGCGGCGGGCGACGAACTCGTCGATGTACTTCTGCGCCGGGGCCTTGTCCTTCGCCCGGCCGTTGTCGGACAGCTTGTTCACCTCGGCGAGGAACGCCTGCACGTCGCCGGCGGCCAGCTCGCGGGCGTTGCGGGCCAGGAGGTCCTGCATCAGGGTCGGCTTGTACACGTTGATCGGCAGCGGCTGCGGGACCATCGTGCGGTACGCGACCTCGCCGCCGATCAGCGTGTTGAACGCGCCCAGGGTCGGGGTCACGCCGAGCACGAGCGGCACGCCGGCCTTCGCCCGGTCGCGGATCTCATAAGCGATCGGGCCGGTGCCGATGGCCGCGGTCGCGGCGAACGGGTTGCCGAACCCGGCGAGCTGCCCGGCCAGCGCCCCGGCCGCGACGGCGAGGTTCCCCGGCCGCACCACGCTCGTGTCGAGGAGCATCCCGAGCGGCTCGAACACGCTCCCGCCGGCGCGGCCCCACCGCAGGTCGACCTCGCTCCGGTGCATCCGGGCGTACCGCAACTCGTACTCGGTCTCGAGCAGCGCGTCCGGCAGGCCGACCGGGGCGGCGGCCGCGACCAGCGCCGCGGGGGTGCCGGCGAACGTCGGCACCGTCAGGAGCGAGCCGATCTTCGCGACCGGGTCGCCCAGCTTCATCCGCTCGGCGGCGAGTTGCGTGTAGTACGGCTCGGAGCCGGTGACCGAGAAGAACTCGACGCGGACCTTGCGGGGCTCCTTGAACCCGGGGGTCTCGCGGGCCGGGTTGGCCTCCTCGTCCTTGTACTGCTGGTACAGCGCCTTCAGCTCGTTCGCGACGGCCGGGTCGGCCGTGTTCGGGTCCGGCACCTTGTCGACGAAGCTCGCGGCCGACACCGGGATCACGGCGTAGGTGGTCGGGCTGGTCTGCTCGCGGAAGAACTCGAACGAGTCGTGCGGGGTGCTGAACGCCGGGAACCCGCCGTACCCGCCGCCCCGCGAGCCGTTCACGTCGCTGCCGAGGACCGCGACCTGCGCCGTTCGCACGCGGAACTCCTCGGCCACCGCCCGCAGGCAGGCGTCCATCGTGAACCCGGGCATCGACTGGGCCATGTACTTCTGCACGTCGACCTGCGGCCGCGCCCCGAACGACCCGAAGAACTCGCGCTCGATCAGTTGCTTCACGTCGTTGGTCGTGAACCGGATGCCGAGCTGGTCGGCCTTCTTCTGCCAGAGCATGAAGTCGATGAGGTCGGTCTGCGACCGGTTCGGGGACCGCCAGAAGTACGTGTCGGGGTTCCCCGACATCGCCGCCTGGGTCAGGTTCGTGTTGATGGCCAGGCTCTGCATCTTGTAGTTGGCCACCTCCTTGTCCTCGGCCCGCGCCGTGGGGGACAGGGCCATCTGCCGGATCTGCTCCTGGACCTGCTGCTGGAACATGCCGGCGAACTGCGCGAACTGCGGGTTCCGCAGGAGCTGCTCCTGGCTCAGCACCCGCTCCATCATCTGCCGCCCCTCGGGGCTCATGCGGTTGAGCTGCTCGACGACGTTCGCCTCGAGCCGCACGGCCGTCTCGTTGGCGGCGAGGAGCATGTACTTGTTGGCCAGGACCCGCTGGTACCGCAGCCCGCGGCCCGCCTCGCTCAGGTCGCTGTCGTACACCTTGGTGCCGTCGATCGTGCAGAGCACCTCACCCCGCTTGCTCTTGGTGCCGAGCCACCGCGGGAGCCAGTCGAAGAAGTCGGCCCCGCCCCCCAGCCCGCTCGACAGCACGAACGTGAACATGATGAACACGGTCACGACTGCGAAGATCGCCTTCTGGTTGCGCCGGAAAATGTTGAACGGGTTGTATGCCATTACTTGTTCTCAGTTTGCGGCGGCGGCGGAGTCGCGCCGGCGGGCTGCGGGGGTTGACACCACTCCCACCGCTGTCCTAATGGTGAGAGGCGTTCCCCTCCCTCAGTCCCCCGATTGTAGTAATTCTCCGGGTCGGAACAATTGGAAAGGATGGAGGGGCGGGCGCGTTCGAGCCCGGCACCCCGTCCAAGCGAGCGGGGGACGTGAGACGTGTCCCAGTGCTCCCGCACCGGGCTACGAACGCCGACCCCCGACAGGGGTGAAGAGAACGTCTGCCCGGTTCTGTGTTCCCGCCCCGGAGGGGCCGGCGTCTCGAGCCCGGTGCGGGAGCACTGGGGTCCCTTGGGACGCCGCCGCGCCGCTCGCTCAAAAGAATCGATCCCGGTCGCGCGGCCTCTAACACGACATACGGCGATCACGCACCACCAGACGGAGTCCCCGAGAGTGCCAACGCCACGCAAGAAGCCGGCGACCGACAAGCCCGCCACCGAGAAGAAGGCGCCCGCCCGCAAGAAGGCCCCCGCCAAGGCCGCGGCGGCCGCTCCCGCCCCCGGCGAGGAGCCGGTGTCGACCGCCCCGGCCGGGAAGTTCCAGCTCGTCGTCGTCGAGTCGCCCGCCAAGGCCAAGACGATCAACAAGTACCTCGGCTCGGGCTACCACGTCCTGGCCAGCTACGGCCACGTCCGCGACCTGCCCACCCGCAAGGAGAAGGGCGAGGAGGTCGCCGGCATCCGCATCGCCGACGGCTGGAAGATGCGGTACGTCGTGGACGACGGCAAGGACGACAAGAAGGGCGGCGGCCGCGGCCGGCGGCGGACCCCCGCCGACATCCTCGCCGAGATCAGGCGCGAGGCCAGCAAGGCCGAGCGCGTCCTGCTCGCGTCCGACCCGGACCGCGAGGGCGAGGCCATCGCGTGGCACATCGCCGACGCGCTGAAGCTCCCGGCCGCGAACACGTTCCGCATCCGGTTCAACGAGATCACCAAGCCGGCGATCCAGGCCGCCATCGCCAAGCCCGAGCCCATCAACGGGCAGCGGGTGCTCGCCCAGGAGGCGCGGCGGGCGATGGACCGGGTCGTCGGGTTCCCGCTCTCGAACCTGCTCGGCAAGAAGGTCGCCGGCGGGCTCAGCGCCGGCCGCGTGCAGTCGGTCGCGGTCAAGCTGATCGTGGACCGCGAGCGCGAGATCGAGGCGTTCCGCACCGAGGAGTACTGGAAGGTCACGGCGCTGCTGGCGAAGGCCGGCCTGGGCGTGAAGTGGACCGCGGACCCGAAGAAGTCCAAGATCCTCGCCAAGAAGAAGGAAGCGACGAAGCTCACCGCCAGGCCCGGCGACGAGCCCGACACCACGCCCGACCCGGACGAGCCGGTCGTGGACACCGAGACGAGCGACGCCCCGCCCGACGCGGACGGCGCGGCCGCCGCCCCGGTCGAGCGCACCGGCCTGCCGACCCCGCCCGAGGGCTCGTTCCTGGCGGAACTCGTGAAGTGGGCCGGGGCCGAGCCGAAGCTCCCGAACGAGGCCGCGGCCGACGCCGTCGTCGCGGCGCTGCGGGACGTGCCGTTCGTCGTCACCAAGCGCGAGGAGAAGGACCGGCAGGACCGCCCGAGCCCGCCGTTCATCACCAGTACGCTGCAACAGCAGGCGAACATCCGGCTCCGGTTCAGCACGAGCCGCACCATGCAGGCGGCGCAGAAGCTGTACGAGGGCGTCGAACTCTCGGGCATGGGCCAGACGGCGCTCATCACCTACATGCGTACCGACAGCACGCGGGTGTCGAACGACGCGCTCGCCGGGGTGCGGACCTACATCCAGGGCGACGCGCGGCTCGGGCCGGACTACCTGCCGAAGTCCCCCAACATGTACGCCTCCAGCAAGAACGCGCAGGAGGGCCACGAGGCGATCCGCCCGACCGACGTGACGATGACCCCGGCCCGGGCGCAGGCCGCCGGCCTGGCGGGCGACCAGATGCGGCTGTACGAGCTGATCTGGCGGCGGTTCGTCGCGAGCCAGTGCACCCCCGCGGTGATGGCCGTCACCACGGTCGAGGTGACCGCGGGGCAGGGGCTGTTCCGGGCCAACGGCCGGATCATGAAGTTCGAGGGGCACCGCCGCGTGCTGACCCCGGTGGGCAAGGGCGAGGACGTGACGCTGCCGGACGTGAGGGAGCGCGACGCGCTGAACCGGCTCGACACGTTCGAGGCCCAGCACTTCACGCAGCCGCCGGCCCGGTTCAACGAGGGCTCGCTGGTCAAGATGCTCGAAAAGGAGGGCATCGGCCGCCCGAGCACGTACGCGAGCATCATCGCGACGATCCAGAAGCGCGGGTACGTGCAGCAGGAGAAGGGGCGGTTCTTCGCGTCCGAGATCGGGAAGGTGGTCACCGACCTGCTGGCCAAGCACTTCCCGAAGATCATGGACCTGAAGTTCACCAGCCACTTCGAGGACTCGCTCGACGAGATCGAGACCGGGAAGTACCAGTACCGGGCGGTGCTCGACGAGTTCTGGGGGCCGTTCTCGACGGACCTGAAGAAGGCCGACACCGAGATGGCCCCGGCCCGCGTCGAACTCGACGAGAAGTGCCCGAAGTGCGGCCGCACCCTGGAGAAGCGGTTCACCACCAAGACCGGCGGGTACTTCATCGGCTGCACCGGGTGGAAGGACAAGGAAGCGCCCTGCACCTTCAAGCGGAGCGCCGACGGCAAGGAGATCGCCGGCCCGACGGTGACGGAGATCCCGTGCCCGGCGTGCGGCAAGTTCATGGTCCGCAAGGAGGGCCGGTTCGGGGTGTTCTTCACCTGCGAGGGCGCGCCGGACTGCCCGACGACGATGAACCAGGGGGCCGACGGCAAGCCGGTCGTCACCGCCCTGCCGACGAAGAACAAGTGCCCGAAGTGCGAGAAGCAGAACCTGCTCGTGAAGGAGAGCAAGGCCGGCAAGAAGTACGTCCAGTGCCCGGACGCGAAGTGCAAGTTCATCTCGGACTGCGACGCCGCGGGGAACCCGGTGATGCCGCCGGACACCGGCATCGCGTGCGAGAAGTGCGGCAAGCCGATGGTCATCAAGGTCGCGTGGCGGGGGCCGTTCCTGTCGTGCAGCGGGTACCCGCAGTGCCGCAACGCGAAGTCGATCAACGCCGAACTCCGCGAGAAGCTCAAGGACCTGCTCCCGCCGATGCCGGACAAGACCGAGAAGAAGTCGGACATCCCCGAGGTGCAGGTCGACGACACGTGCCCCGAGTGCGACGCGCCGATGCGGCTGATGAAGTCGCGGTTCGGCGCGGGGTTCTACCTCGGGTGCTCGAAGTACCCGAAGTGCAAGGGCAAGGGCCAGGTGTCGGGCGAGTTGAAGCGCAAGATCGACGCGGTGATGGCCGGCGCGCCGGCGTAGGGCGGTGCGCCGGGTCCGTTCGCGTGCCCGGTGAGCACTTCGCGTGGTGCCCCTCACCCGCCGCTCGAAGACTCGCGGCGACCTCTCCCCGTAGGAACGGGGCGAGGTGGGGCGACTGGTTCTGATCCTCACCTCACCGAGCCGCTTGGCTGGTGAGAAGCACAGGTGCCCCACCTCGCCCCGTTCCTACGGGGAGAGGTCGCGACCCGGCTCTGCGGGTCGCGGGTGAGGGGAAACCACACTTCACGGTCACCGGTTAGCTCGGGCCTCTCCGCTCGTTGTGTTCACTTCACCCGAATCGTCGACGGCAGCAGGCACGTCCCCTCCTTACACGCGATTACTTTCACACGCACTTCGACGGCCGCGTCCTTCCCGGCCGGCACGGTAGCGGTGATCGTCACGCTCCCCTCGTAGACGCTGTACTTGGCGTTCGCGGTGTCGGTGATCGCCTTCCCCTTAGGGTACGCGACCTCGGCCTTGGCTTCGGCGCCGCCCACGAACACCGCGACCCGCGTCTGCGACTCGAGCAGGTCGTCGCTGCCGACCGGGTTGGCGTAGACGTGCCAGCCGTCCGCGACGGTGAGGGTGAGGGTGACGGTGCGCTTGCCGTCGGCCGGTTCGCCCACGGTGAGTTTGGCGCTTACCACGTCGGCCGACTCGCGCGGCTTCTTGGCGGGGTCGGTCTTGGGGTCGGTGGCGGCGGAGGGGCCGGTGCCGGTCGCGAGGAACTCGTGGAGCGCGAGCGCCATCGCGGGCACCGAGCCGGGGTTGGTGCGGAGCGTGAGCGCGAACCCCTTCAGCGTCTTCTCGGCCCGCTCGCGGTAGCCCGCGTCCTTGAGCTTCGCGCCGAGGCGGATCAGGTTGCGGGTGGTCTGCGAGTTGCCGGACGGCTGGACGCCGTCGTACCCGTCCTTGGCGCGGGCGAACAGCTTCTCGCCGTCGCTCGGGGCGAAGTAGAACCCGCCCCGGTCGCCGTCGCCGTGGAACTTGATGGCGGTATCGGTGAGCTGCTTCGCGGCATCGAGCCACTTCGCCTCGCCGGTCGCGTCGTGCAGGTTCAGCAGCCCGTGGACGAGGTAGGCGTAGTCGTCGAGGAACGCGGTCCCGCGGGCGGTCGGCTTCTCGCCGGGCACCGCTGCGTAGAGCCGGAACAACCGCCCGTCCTTGTCCCGCATCTTGGTGAGGACGAAGTCGGCGGCCCTCGCGGCGGCGGCGACGTACTCCTTGTTCGCGAACACCTGCCCGGCCCGTGCGTACCCGGCGATCATCTGGCCGTTCCAGGCGCAGATCACCTTCGTGTCGAGGAACGGCCGCTCGCGCTTCGCCCGCACGTCGAACAGCTTCGCCTTGAGTGGGGCGAGCATCGCGAGCAGCTCCGCCTCGGTGAGCTTCTGGTCCTTCGCCACCTCCGCGAGCGGCTTCGGCAACCGCAGGATCGAGAACTTGTCCTCGAAGTTCGGGGCGGTGACGCCGTACACCGCCTTGAGGAGCTTCGCGTCGGCTCCGGTGCCGAGCACCTTCGCGATCTCGTCCGCGGTCCAGACGTAGAACTCGCCCTCCTTGTGGTTGCTGTCGGCGTCGAGCGCCGAGTAGAACGCGCCGTCGGGGCTGGTCATCTCGCGCTTGATGAACGCGAGCGTCTCGTCGACCACCCGCTTGTAGGTCGGCTCGGGGGTGGCCGCGAAGGCGTCGCTGTAGAGTTCGACGAGTTGCGCGTTGTCGTAGAGCATCTTCTCGAAGTGCGGGACGGTCCAGGTGCGCTCGGTGCTGTACCGGTGGAACCCGCCGCCGAGGTGGTCGTAGATCCCGCCCTCGGCCATCTTGTGCAGCGTGAAGTGGACGTGCTTTGTGAGTTCGTCCTTCCCCTTCAGCTTCGACTGCGAGAGCAGGAACTGCCACACCGGCGGCCGCGGGAACTTGGTGCCCTTGAACGACCGGGCCTTGCTGCCGGTGCCGCCGTGCTCGGGGTCGAAGTCGTAGGCGTCGGCCGCCGCGTCGAGCATCTCGCGGTCGAGCTTCCCGAGCGCGACCCCGCGGGCGTTGCGGTCGAGCGCGTCGACGGTGAGCTTCGCGACGTGGTCGGCCTGCTTCACCAGCTCGTCGTGCGACTTCTTGTCGAGGTCGATGACGGTGGCGAGGACCGACTTCATCCCGGGCGCGGTGTCGTCGCCGACCTTCTTGTCCTCGGGCGGGAAGTACGTGCCGCCGAAGATCGGCTTGCCGTCGGCGGTGAGGATCATGGTGAGCGGCCACCCGCCCTGCTGCCCCGTGACGTTCAGGGCGGTCATGTAGATGTCGTCGACGTCGGGCCGCTCCTCGCGGTCCACCTTGATGCACACGAAGTTGTCGTTCATCACCTTCGCGATCTCGGCGCTGGAGAACGACTCGCGCTCCATGACGTGGCACCAGTGGCACGAGCTGTACCCGATGCTGAGGAAGACGAGCTTCTTCTCCTTCCTGGCCCGCTCGAACGCCTCCGCGCCCCACGGGTACCAGTCGACCGGGTTGTGCGCGTGCTGGAGCAGGTACGGGCTGCTCTCCTTCGCGAGCCGGTTCGGTTTGCCCTTCTCCTTGGGCTTCGGGTCGTCGGCACCGACCGGCTGCGCGCCGAGGACAGCGAGGAACGCGAGCAGGCACAGCGAGCGCAGCAGCATGGCGGGGTCTCCGGGGAGGGCACGGACCATCTTACCCGCCGGGGAGGGGTGGGGCGCGGGGTCCGAAGGGGCGGGAATACGCGATTCGCCCCGGCCCAGGGGTTTGCTCGGAGACTCGCTGCACCCCTGGCTACATTCGGTCGCCGCATCCGCGGCTACAGGCCACCGGTTCGCCCGGCGCGCCGATCTGCTACCGTGTAACCGGTCCGCTCGGTCCGGGTTGTGATTGGTATGTCACACGCCGCTCCGACCCGTTGGAGGCTTCCCATGAGCAGGTGGCTCGCTCTCGCATCGCTTCTTGTTGTCGCGCCGCTCAGTGCGTCCGCGGCCGACGAGCCGGCCGGCGAGGTCACGTTCGCCGACCACATCGCGCCGCTCGTGTTCCAGAACTGCACGACGTGCCACCGGCCGACCCAGGTCGCGCCGTTCACGCTCCTCAACTACGCCGAGACCCGCAAGCACGCGAAGACGATGCTCCGCGTCATGGAGGACCGGTACATGCCGCCGTGGCACCCGGAACCCGGGCACGGCGAGTTCCGCGACTCGCGGCGGCTGAGTGACGCGCAGATCGCAATGTTCGCGAAGTGGGTGAAGGCCGGGGCGCCCGAGGGCGACCCGAAGAAGACCCCGGCGCTGCCGAAGTTCCCCGAGGGCTGGCAGCTCGGCACGCCGGACCTCGTCGTTGCGATGGACCGCCCGTTCGAGGTGCCCGCCGCGGGGGCGGACATCTACCAGAACTTCGTCATCCCCCTGAACCTCGCCGAGGACAAGTGGGTCACCGCCGTCGAGTTCCGGGCGACCGCGCCCGCCGTGCTGCACCACGTGCTGTACTTCCTCGACGACAGCGGCCGCGGCCGGGCCAAGCTCAAGAAGGACGGCCAGCCCGGGTTCCCGGGCATGGGGTTCCGGCCGACCGGCTCGCTCGGCGGCTGGGCCGTCGGGGCCACGCCGTCGAAGCTCCCCGAGGGGCTCGCGCTGCCGGTGAAGAAGGGCTCCGACCTCGTGCTGCAAACGCACTTCCACCTCTCGGGCAAGGCCGAGAAGGAGACGATCACCGTCGGCCTGTACTTCGCGGACAAGCCGCCGAAGCGGACGCTCGTGAACATCGCCCTCCCGCCGGTGTTCGGCCTGTTCTCGAACGTCGACATCCCGCCCGGGAAGGCCGCGTTCACGGTCACCGACTCGTTCACGCTGCCCGTGGACGTCGACGTCGTCGGCGTCGGGGCGCACGCCCACTACCTCGGCAAGACGATGAAGGCCGACGCGACGCTCCCCGACGGCACGCAGAAGAAGCTGTTCGCGATTAACGACTGGGACTTCAACTGGCAGGGGCAGTACCTGTACAAGGAGTTCGTGCGGCTCCCGAAGGGGACCGTGATCCGCGGCGAGGTGACGTGGGACAACTCCGCCGCGAACCCCCGCAACCCGAGCGACCCGCCGGTCCGCGTGCGGTGGGGCGAGGGCTCGACCGACGAGATGGGGTCGATCGGGCTGCGGGTGGTCGCGGCCGACCAGGCCGACACGCCGAAGCTCCGCGAGGCGCTCCAGCTCCACCTGCGGCAGACGGTGGTCCGGGCGCGGCTCCGGGGCGACACGGTCGACTGGGACAAGCTCGGCGTCCCGGCCCCGGACCTGTGGAAGAACCCGGGCCTGTTCAGGAAGGAGCGCGAGACGCCCGCACCCGAGAAGAAGGACGCGAAGGCTCCCGTGAGCGTCCGCGACACCGACGGCAAGCTCCAAACGCCGCTCGCGGTCGGCGACGCGAAGGCGAACGTGCTGTTCTTCACCACCTCCAATTGCCCGATCGCGAACGCCTACGCCCCCGAGATCGCCGCGATCGTCGGGGACTACGCCGACAGCCGCGTGCGGTTCTTCGCGGTCCACGTCGACCCGGACCTCAGCGTTGAGGCGGCCCGCACCCACGCGAAGGAGTACGGGCTGAACCTCCCGGTGCTGATCGACGCGAGGCACGAACTCGTGGCCGCGACCGGCGTGACGCGGACCCCCGAAGTCGCCGTGATTCTCCCCGACGGCACGGTCGCGTACCGCGGGCGGATCGACGACCGCTTCCCGGGGCTGGGCAAGAAGAAGCAGGCCCCGAAGGAACGGGAACTGCGCGACGCGATAACGGCGATCGTCGCGGGCGGAACGGTCCTGACGCCGCGTACCGAGGCGGTCGGCTGCTCGCTTCCCACGCTCCCGGTGCGGTGACCGCGGCGTTCGTCCAATGAGGGCACGACTGGTTGTTTGGGGCGAACCCTGAGCGCCAGCGAGGGGGGTGATGAGCCTCACCCCCTCGCTGGCGCTCAGGGTTCGCCCGGCCAGCGGCCCAACCCACAGGGACACCCTCCAAAGAAATTCGCTGGTTCGCGGTGGGGCGGTTCGCTATAGTTCTCAGAATCCCGGATTGCCGACGCGCGGTCCGGGCACCACTTTCGTTGACCGCGAACCGCAGGTGCCACCCGCACCCGCCCGAAGGAGATCTGGATGGGATTGCGTATGCGAGTTCACGACCGCGAACCGATCGGGGCCGCCCTCCGGCGGTTCAAGAAGCTGATCGAGCGGTCCGGGATGAAGAAGGAAATCCGGGCGCACGAGTACTACGAGAAGCCGTGCGAGGCCCGCACCCGCAAGGAGCGCAACCGGATCCGCGCGATCCGCAAGGCCGCGCTCGGCAAGCCGGTGAAGAAGGAACGCTGGCCCGGCTGACGCCGCCACCGCGGTCCGACCGAACGACGCGAGAAGCCACGGGAACGATTCCCGTGGCTTCTCGCTTAACGTGCCTGGGCGAACCCTGAGCGCCAGCGAGGGGGTGAGCCTCACCCCCTCGCTGGC
>NZ_JBHYGG010000054.1:0-18726 GCF_051859125.1 Gemmata sp. | reverse complement strand
GCGACCGGAGCAACGTTGCTCCGGTCGCCCACCCTCCCGGCTCGCCGCGTCGTTAATCCCGTGGCTCGCGGTGCCGCGCGGCGTAGCATAACGGCATCTCGCTCCCGCACCCGGAGGTTCCCGCAATGTCCGCCACCGCGACCGCAGCGCCGCTCGTCAAGAACCGCCAGCTCTACATCGACGGGGCGTGGTGCGACGCCGCCTCCGGCAAGAAGCTCGCCGTCACCAACCCCGCCACCGAGGAGACCATCGCCGAGGTCAGCTTCGGCGGCCGGGCCGACTGCGCGCGGGCCATCGCCGCCGCCGCCGAAGCCATGAAGTCGTGGATGAGGCTCACCGCCTACGACCGCGCCAAGGTGCTCAAGAAGACCGCCGACCTGATGCGCGAGCGGGCCGACGCGCTCGCCACGACGATGACGATGGAGCAGGGGAAGACGGTCGTCGAGTCGAGGGCCGAGGTGCTGCACAGTGCGGACACGTTCGAGTGGTTCGCCGAGGAGGGCAAGCGGGCCTACGGGCAGGTGATCCCGCCGTCGAACGCGGCCAAGCGGCACCTCGTCATCAAGCACCCGGTCGGCGTCGTCGGGGCCATCGGCCCGTGGAACTTCCCGATCACGCTCCAGGTCCGCAAGATCGCCCCGGCGCTCGCCGCGGGCTGCACCATCGTCTGCAAGCCCGCGAGCCAGACCCCGCTGTGCCTCATCGGCGTGTTCGAGTGCCTCGCCGACGCCGGGGTGCCGAAGGGGGTCGCGAACCTCGTCATCGGGTCCGCGTCCGAGATCTCCGACGAGTTCATGTCCAACCCGGCGGTGCGGAAGATCAGCTTCACCGGCTCGACCGAGGTGGGCAAGCGGCTCATGAAGCAGGCGGCCGACCAGGTGAAGCGGCTGAGCCTCGAACTCGGCGGGCACGCGCCGTTCATCGTGTTCCCGGACGCCGACCCGGAGGTCGTGGCGAAGGCGGCGGTCACCGGCAAGTTCCGCAACAACGGGCAGGTGTGCATCAGCCCGAGCCGGTTCTTCGTCCACAAGGACGTCCACAAGAAGTTCATGGAGGTCGCGGTCGCCGAGACCGAGAAGCTCAAGCTCGGCAACGGACTCGAAGAGGGGGTCGCGGTCGGCCCGATGTTCGAGAAGAAGGCGATGGACAACACCCTCGCGCTCATCAGCGACGCGACCGGCAAGGGGGCCAAGCTCCTCACGGGCGGCAAGCGGTCGGCGAAGTTCGACAAGGGGTACTTCTTCGAGCCGACGATCCTGTCGGGCCTGTCGCAGGACGCGAACATCCTGACCGAGGAGCCGTTCGCGCCGGTGATGCCGGTCCTGGACTTCTCGAAGATCGACGACGTGATCGCGGCGGCGAACAACACGAAGTACGGCCTGGCGGCGTACGTGTTCACGAACGACCTGAGCGTCGCGTGGCGGATGGCCGAGGGGCTCGAGGCCGGCATCATCGGGGTGAACGACCCGGTGCCGGCGACCCCGCAGTGCCCGTTCGGCGGGATGAAAGAATCCGGCCTGGGCCGCGAACTCGCTCACGAAGGGTTAGAGGCGTACCTCGAAACGAAGTACGTCTCGATCATGCTGCGCTGACGCTCGTCCCGAGTTTCAGGTTCAACGTGAAACCTGGAACTCGGAACCCCGAACTACTTCCCCGCGACCGGCCGCCCGAACTCGTCGAACCCGTAGCGGGCGAAGATCTCGGCGGGGGTGACGGTCACGATCTTTCCGTTGTGGGATTCGTGAACCTCACGCCCCATCCTGGCGTGTTCGAGGAGCGCGTCGCGGGTGGCGAGTTCGTGGGCGCGATCAATGGCGGCGTAGTCGAGCAGGTCAGTCACCGCCTCCGTCGTCTGCTGGGCCATTGTCAGCACTCCTCAGGAAGAGTTCCCACCGGTCGTCCTCGACAACCGTGTCGAAGTAGCCGTTGTTGAACGCGATCAGCCGCGTCGCACCGTGACTATTATCGCGTACCTGCCACGTCGTGACTATGGGGCGGTACAGTTCGAGGAAGTTCCGCACGCTGCGCGTGTACCGGCGGCGGATCGTGTCGTCGGGCACGAAATGCCCACCCGCGCGGACGCGATCCGCGACACGTGTGATCGCCGTCTCTGGGCTTTCGAGCCAGTAGTAGAACAGGTGGACGGCGTACCCGGCGCGGCGCAGCTCCGTCACCCAGCGGGCGTAGGTGCGGGCCGCGAGTGTCGTCTCGAAGGCGAAGCTCCGGCGGGCCACGATCATCGCCCGCATGTGCGCGAGCATGATCCGGCCGGCCGCCACCGCCTCCGACTCGGGGTCGAAGGCGTTCAGTCCGCGGGCGATGGCGTCCGCGTTGGTGAACACGGGAATCTGCATCGCGTCCCGCAGGATGCGCTGCGAGGCGGTCGTCTTCCCTGCCCCGTTGATGCCGCCCAGGATCGCGACCTGCGGCACGCGTGCGGTCTGGGCGTTCATCTCGCGTCCTCAAGAGCGCGTCATTTGAACCTCTATCCCCCGAAAAAGTCTACCCAAACCGGCGGCCGCGTGGTAAAGATGGAGTGCGATCGGAACGAATAGCTCCGTACGGCCCGCGTTCGCCCGCGGGACGCCTCCGAGAGGGTGCCATGACCCGCATGTCCCGCGAGTTCTCCCTGGTGTTGCTCGGCACGGGCCTGCTCACCGCCGGCTACTTCGCCTGGCCCGAGCCCGACTTCGAGAAGCGGGCCGAGGAGCACGCCGCCCGCCGCACCGGGAGCCGCACCGGCGGCCACATCCTGTTCATCGGCCACTTCGGCGGCGGTGGCTCCAGCTCCGTCTCCGGCGGGAGCCGCTCGGCCGCGTTCGCCAGCGTCTCCAAGGGCGGCCTCGGCTCCATCGGCGGCCGCGTCGCCAGCGGCGGCGGCTGACCCGGCAGGCCTGTCCAAGTAGAAAAGGTAAACAGGCAATGCGAAGGCGGCACCGGACGCGCCGCTCTTGGGGCATTCTTCTTTACCTTTTTCAGTTCCCACTTCGCCCCGGAGGGGCAGGCGTGCGCCGCGTCAGCATCGACCCCCGCATCGGCTGGCAGAAGCGGGTCGAAGAGTACGGTCTGTACTACCACACCCTCCGCGGCGAGCCCTACTGGGACGAGTCGGCCTGCTACCAGTTCACCTCGCACGAAATCGACACGATCGAACAGGCCACGCAGACCCTCCACGAGATGTGCCTCGACCTCGTCCGGGAGGTCGTCGAGAACCGGATGCTCGACCTGTTCTTCATCCCGAAGGAGTACCAGGACTTCGTCACCCGCTCCTGGGAAGAGGGCGAGCCGTCGATCTACGGCCGGTTCGACCTCGCCTACGACGGCACCGGCGCGCCGCGGCTCCTGGAGTACAACGCCGACACCCCGACCGGGCTGGTCGAGGCGGCCGTGGCGCAGTGGTACTGGCTCAAGGACGTGGACGACCGCGGCGACCAGTACAACAGCATCCACGAGCGGCTCATCGACGCCTGGAAGAAGCTCCACGCGCGCGACGGCGGCCCGCTCCACTTCGCCGCGATGACGAGGACCGACAGCCCCGAGGACTACATCACCGCGGAGTACCTGCGGGACACGGCGATCCAGGCCGGGTTCCGCACGTCGTTCCTCGACATCGGCGACATCGGCTGGGACCGCACCCGCAACGTGTTCGTCGACAACACCGGGTTCCCGGTCCACCGGTGCTTCAAGCTGTACCCGTGGGAGTGGATCTTCCGCGAGGAGTACGGCCCGAACATCGCCCGCAGCGCGACCCGGTGGGTCGAGCCCGCGTGGAAGGCGATCCTGAGCTGCAAGAGCATCCTCCCGCTCCTCTACGAGCGGCACCCGAACAGCCCGTTCCTGCTCCCCGCGTCGTTCGACCCGCTCCCGACCGGGAGCTACGTCCGCAAGCTGGTCCACGCCCGCGAGGGCGCGAACATGCAGGTCGTGGTGAACGGCAAGCTCGCGTTCGAGACCGACGGCCCGTACGCGGGCGGGCAACTGTACCAGCAGCCGGCGGTGTACCAGGCGCTGGCCACCGAACTGAAGCCGCACGACGGCCGCTACCCGGTCCTCGGGAGCTGGGTCGTGGACGGCGTCGCGTGCGGGCTCGGCATCCGCGAGGACGACTCGCTCGTCACCCGCAACACGAGCCGGTTCGTTCCGCACACGATGGTGGATTAAAGTCATCAAGTTCACAAGTCGTCAGGTCGTCAAGTCGCCGGGGCGAGAGCCCGGGACGCGGCGGCCCGACAACCTGACGACCTGACGACCTGATACCGTGATGACTCTCCGGGGTAGCCCATGTCCCAGACGTTCGTGTTCGAGGAACTGGACTCCGCCACGCGGGCCTACCTGACCGAGGTGCGGGCCACCGGCGGCCAGGGCGCGCCGGGCGTGTTCGCGCAGACGAGCGACTCGATGGCCGGGTGCGGGTGCGTCAGCGGGATCATCGTGGTGGTCGCCACGCTGCTCGTGACGCTGACCTCGATGGTGGACGTCGTGTACAAGGACCCGGGCCGCGTCGCCCTGCTCCAGACGGGCGGATTTCTGCTCGGGGGGTGGCTCATCTTCGCGGCGACGCGGACCCCCGCCCGCGGCAGCGCGAAGGCGGCCGGGCTCTGGGTGTACGTGGACCCGCTCCACGTCTACGAGGCGTTCCGCGAGCAGGTGACCGTCACCCCGACCGACGGCGTCACCGAGGCGAGCTTCACCCACAACTACAACGACGGGTCGTACCAGAACAGCGTGGTCCGGGCGACCCGCTCCGGCGCGCCGCCGGTCGTGCTGACGCTCAAGAACGAGCTGCGGGCCGAGCAGATGGTCGTGTTCCTCAACTACCTCGCGTGGGCGCGCGGGCCGGAGGGCGGGGAGCGGGCGGCGCTGCCGCCGGCCGCGATCGGCGCGCTGGCCAAGTACGTCGCCGAGAACGACCACGAGCCCAAGGACGCCGAGGGGAACATCAGCCTCGACCTCGTCGGCGGCCGGTACGAGTCGGTCCCCGAGGAGCCGAAGCGCGAGGGCCGGGCCGCCCCGGCGGTCCTCCCGTACATCGTGCTCCTCGTCGCCGGCGTTGCGCTGTACTTCGTCATGAAGGAGGTGGTGAACCCGCCGATCCACGACGACGCGATCTACTCGGCCGTCTCGACCGAGCCGTGCGAGCCGTGGTTCCTGCAGATGTACCTGCTCGACGAGAAGAACAACACCCGGCACCGCCAGCAGGTGCAGGCGCGGCTGGCGCAGGAGTACGACCGGGCGATCAACCAGCTCCGGGCGCAAAAGGCCCCCGACTCGCCGCTGCGGCTGGGGATGACCAAGACCCTCGACTCGCTGAAGCCGACGATCCGCCCGGTCGTGTCGCTGACCGTCTCGGAATCGAGCCCGAAGCCGGGGGCCGAGAAGCGGGTCGAGAAGCTCCGCGACGACCTCGTCGGCAAGGTCAAGGGCATGAAGGCCGGTGGCGACTCGGCCGACCCGGACTACTACGTCGCCGAGGGCGGGATCGTGGGGAAGATGGCGGAACTCATGCCGCCGGTGCAACCCCGCGAGCCCGGCGCGACCTTCCCGATCCCCCGCACGGCCGTCGGTATCCAGTTGATCGAGTTCGCGTCGAAGCCCGAGGACGCCTCGCACGCGCACTTCGAGGTCACCTACGAGTTCGTTCCGGGTGCGAAGACGAAGGGGCTGTACCGGATCAAGGCGAAGGTGGAGGTGCGGACCGATCTGGAGGCCGCGCCGGTGGCGGCCTACACCGACGAACCGCCGCAGGAGTTCCCCGAGGGCCAGTTCGACTCCGAGTTGCTCAAGCTCAAGGACCGGGTGCTGTTCGGGCTCGTCGGGTCGGGACCGGTCGGGTTCCAGCTCCCGAAGAACTTCCCGCAACTGAACGTGGAGTGAGTGCCCGGTCACCCGACGCTGACGCCGACGAGGACGTCGTACCCGGCGTGGGCGCCGACCGCAATGCCGAAGCCCCGGAGCACGAACAGCAGCGTGAAGTACAGCCCCGCGGCGGTGCGGAACACGAAGTAGTCGGCCCGCATCGGCTCGCCGTAGGGGCCGACGTGGTGGGCCGCGGCGAACGCCAGCGACGCCGCCGCGACCGCGAGCGCGAGTGCGAGCACCTGCGGGAGTTGAACGGCCCGCAGGGTCGCGTACAGGCCGACGAATAGCACGAGCCGGAACAGCACCTCTTCGTAGATCCCGGCCCCGATGAACGTGAGGATCTTCGCCACCGGCGCGGACTGCCCCGCGATGTGCAGGTGGACGCCGAGGCCGTCGAGGATCGGGCCGAAGTTGCGGCTGAACTGCCACAGCCCGACCGCGAACAGGCAGCTCTCGAACGCCATGCCGAAGGTGGTCGTGACGGGGTCGGTCGGCCGGTCGGCCCACCGCCACCAGCTCCACACGAGCATCACCGCGACGACGACGGCCGGGGCCGCGAGCACCTGCCCGGCCCCGAACCGCTCCAGCCCCCACCGGAGCCAGGCGTCGGCCCCGTTCCGCATCCGGTCCGCCTGGTCCCCGCCGAGCCACAGCACCCCCCCCTCGTACACCGCCAGGAGCGGCACGAGGAACAGGAAGCAGGCCCACGGGTGGCGGGTCGCGTGGAGGTAGGTCGTCATGTTTGCGTCTTCAGGTCTTCAAGTTGTCAGGCCATCACGTCATCACGCCAAAGAGCAACCCCCGTGAGCGACGGTGGGGCCGCACGTGGCGGCTCCGACCCAACGGCTTGATGACTTGACGACGTGTCAACTTGATGACACGCACAGTCAGCACAGGTCCGGGTACCGCGCGCCGAGCACCTCGCGGCGGCGGTCGGCGGGCAGGGCGCGGAGGATGCCGCCGCGGTCGGCGGTCGCGAGGTCCACGTGCTCCGGGTGCGGGAGCAGGACCCCGCTCGCGTCGGCCAGCACTGCGATCACCGGGCGGCCCGGGGTCCGCGGGTCGGCCGGGTTCGGGTGGTTCGCCGCGACCACGCCGGTGCGGCCGTCGGTCAGCTCGACCACGGTGCCGACCGGGTAGAACGAGAGCCGGATCAGGAACCCGGCGTAGGTGCGGTCGAGCTGGCCGTGCTCGGCCATCAGCAGCGTCTCGGTGAGGGCCGCGCGGCCGTCGCGGGCCGGGCGGTGCGGCCGCGGGGAACTCAGGGAGGCGTACACGTCGGCGACCGCGAGCAGCCGGCCCAGCGACGGGGCGGTCGTGCCCTTGAGCGCGCTCGGGTACCCGGTGCCGTCGAACCGCTCGTGGTGCGCCGCGACCGCGGCCGCCATCGGCGCGATCTCCGGGAAGCACTTCAGGATCAGCTCCGCGCCCATCTGCGAGTGCGCGTCCACGAGCCGCCGCTCGCCGGCGGAGAGCCCGCCGGTCTTGGCGAGGACCGCGGCGGGGACCGTGGTCATGCCGCAGTCCACGAGCAGCGCCGCGACCACCCCGAGGAGCGGCCGGGCGGCGAACTCCGCGTCGGCCGGCGCGATGCGGGCGATCACCTGGGCGACGTTGACCGCGTGGGCCGCGAGGAACCGCACCGGGGCCGGGAACGTTTGAGAGCCGCGGTGCGAAGCGACCGACTCGACCGGCGCGTACACGAACCGCAGCGGTTCCGACTTGCGGGCCTCTTCGAGCAGTTCTTCGGCGAGCGCCGCGACCGCGGGCAGCCCCACGGCCCCGCCGGTCGCCATCGCGGTGTAGACCGCCGCGAGCTTGTCGATCCGCTCCGCGTCGGCCCTGCGGCGGGCGAGGGCGCGCTCCTGCACCGCGAGCCGCTCCTGCACCACGCCGAGGAGCCCGTCGAGGCCGGTGCACTGCTTCAACTGGAGCGACGGCGAGTCCGGGAACGACTGCGCGAGCCGCACGGCCGAGTCGGTGACGGCGACCGTCTCGGCGTGGTACGCGACGAGCGGGTCCGTTGCCCGGGTGTCGCTCGCCAGGGCGGCGTAGAGCGGGTCGGTGGTGAACGCGCGCTGGCGGTCGAGGAGGCTCTTGGCCGCGGCGAGGAGCCGGCGGGCGCGGTCGGTAAACTGGGGGGCCGGCGGGCCCTCGGGGACCGGCGGGGCCGCGACGATCTGCTGGAGCCGCAGGCGGAACGCCTCGGACTCGTTGAGGATGCCGCGGTCGGCCCCGGGGTCGACCGGAATCAGGTCGGGAATCAGGTACGGCACGGATTCCAGCCGCTGCCGGAACGCGGTGATGCGGTCGAGCAGACCCCGTGAGTCGCTCATGATTCCCCCCGTCGCGAGCAGAACGTTCCCCCGTCTGGGAGATCGGCCGCGGCGGGGCGTGAACTTGAGGCGACTTTGCGGGGCGTGCCGGATCTGCGGGCCGGTCCGGCCCCCAGCTCGCCTACTCCCCGTAGCCGGTCGGGTGGCTCCTGTGCCAGTTCCACGCGGTCTCGACGATCGACCTGAGGTCGGTGTACTTCGGCGCCCACCCGAGTTCGCGCTGGATCTTGTCGGAACTCGCGAACAGCGCGGCCGGGTCGCCGGCCCGCCGCGGGGCCTCCTTCACCGGCACCTTCTTCCCCGTGACCTCCTCGACCGTGCGGATCACCTCGCGGACGCTGTACCCGCGGCCGGTGCCGACGTTGTACGTGAGCCCCGTCCCGGGCGCGATCTTGTCCAGCGCGAGGATGTGGGCCGCCGCGAGGTCGTCGACGTGAATGTAGTCGCGGACGCAGGTGCCGTCGGGGGTCGGGTAGTCGGTGCCGAAGATCTCGACGTGCGGCCGCTTGCCCATCGCGACCTGGATCACGAGCGGGATCAGGTGCGTCTCGGGGTCGTGGTCCTCGCCGATGGTGCCGTCCGGGGCCGCCCCGGCGGCGTTGAAGTACCGCAGCGCGCAGTACCCGATCGGGTACGCGGCGGCGTAGTCGGCCAGGGCGTACTCGAACGCGAGCTTCGTGTTGCCGTACGGGTTGATCGGGCTCCGCTTCTCGGCCTCGGTAATGGGCACCGCGGTCGGGGTGCCGTACACGGCGCAGGTGCTGGAGAACACGAACTTCCCGACGCCGTTGCGGCGGCACCGGTCGAGCAGGTTCAGCGCGTACACGACGTTGTTCGTGTAGTACCGGGCCGGCTCCTTCACCGAGTCGCCGACGTACGTCAGCGCCGCGAAGTGGACCACGGCCTCGATCCGGTTGGCCAGCAGGAGCTGGTCGATGTGGTCGATGTCGCGGAGGTCGCCGACGACGAGCCGCTCGGCAGGCACGGCCCCGCGGTGCCCGGCGTGCAGGCTGTCGAACACCGTGACGTCGTGCCCGCGGGCGAGGAGTTGCTTGACCGTGTGGCTGCCGATGTAGCCCGCACCGCCGGTAACGAGGATTCGCATAGTTCCGCTATCTGAGTGACGAACCCCGCGCCATCCGCGGGAACCCCGTCGTTATATGCCCCGCGGCCGGGCGGCACCGTGCCGCGAGCGTGCGGCGCGCCGTTCTCCGCACTTTCCGACGGCGCGTCGGGAGCGGGACCGGCCCGCGGGGTCACTTCAGCCACACGTCGGCGAACTCCAGGTACGCCTTCCAGTCGGCGGGCGTCATCGCGTGCTTCCCGGTGCGGAGGAAGTACCCGAGCCGCTCGGCCGCGAGCCTCCCGGTCTCGGGCATCTTGTCGGCGACGACGGGCTTCGCGACCCCGTACAGCTCGTAGGCCGGGGCCGCGGCCCGCAGCACGTCGAACTGGCCGCTCGGGTTCGCCCACTGGTCCTCCTCGGCGTTCGTCATCAGCACCGGCCGCGGGGCGCAGATCGCGACCAGGTCGTTCTGGTCGAACGGCAGCTTCGTGGTGTCGCCGCCGAACGCGGTGAAGTTCGCGCAGAACCAGTGCGGGAACGCCTTGGTGATCCGGGCCACCGGCTCGGCCTTGTCGTTCTTCGACCGGCTCGGCCCGGCCCCGCCGCACCCGGACTGGTGCGGGATGACGACGGCGATCCGGTCGTCGAACGCGCCGGCGAGCAGCGCCGCCTTGCCGAGCCGGGAGTGGCCCACGACGGCGATCCGTTTCGGGTCGATGGCCGGGTCGGTCACGAGGTAATCGACGGCCCGGTGGACGCCCCACGTCCACCACATGACCGTGGCGGTCTCGGCGGGGTTCTTCTTCTCGGGGCCGGTGCCGAGCGTCTTCCGCATGCCCTCCTGCACGTCCGGCCGATCGGGCTGAATGTCGCCGCTGTAGAACGTGGCGACCGCGTACCCCTTGTCGAGCGCCTGTTCGAACGGCCACACGTCGAGCACCTTCCCGCGGCCCTCGGCGGTCGCCTTGTTGTTCTTCACGCCAGGCGTGTTCGGGTAGCACCAGTCGGGGGTCACCCGCACCCGCTCGTCGGCGACGAGGCAGTGGTTCCCCTGGAAGTTCGGACCGACGAAGCACGCGGCCGGCGTCTTCCCGTTCGGGGTCGCGACGAGCAGATAGATCTTCGGCCACTCGGGCGGGCCGAAGGTGATCTCGACTTCTCGAAGTGTCCCCTTCCCGCCGAACGCTCTGGCGTCCTCGAACAGCACCTTCCCCGTGACCTTCTCGGGCTTCGCGGGGTAGGTGCCGTACATGTAGTGCTGGAATAGCTCCTTCAGTTCCGGCCGCCGCTTCGCCTCCCAGTCGGCTTTCGAGGTCACCGGTGTGCCGTCGCGCATGACGACCGGGCTGGGCATCTCGGGGACCGACGGGAGCTTATCGGGGGGCGGGAAATCGGCGGCGAGGGCGGCGGTCACGGCGAGGGCTCCGAACGTGGCGAGCGCGGTTCGCATGGGGTCAACTCCGGGGGAGGGTCGAGCCGCCAGGATACCACCGGCGAGCGCGGTCCGCCAAGACTCGTCTTGCGGGCGGCGGCGGGCGTGGCTATCTGCGGCCGACGCCCTCATACACCCTCGTGACGCATGATCGCAACATCCGCGGCGGTCGCGCTGCTCGTCCTCGCGACGGCGGCGTGCCTGGTTCTCGTCGTGCCGACGCTCGCCGGTCTGCTGCCGGCGCGGGGGCGCGGGGCGAACGCGCCGGCGCACACGTTCGCGATCCTGATCCCCGCCCACAACGAAGAGGCCTCGCTGCCCGCGACCCTGCGGAGCCTGGGCGAGTTGACGTACCCGGCGGCGCGCGTGCGCGTCTGGGTCGTCGCCGACAACTGCACCGACTCGACGCCCTCGGTCGCGTGGGCGTTCGGGGCCACGTGCGTGGCGCGGTTCGACCGGACCCGCCGCGGCAAGGGGCACGCGGTCGCGTTCGGCCTGGAGCGGGTGCTGCGGGACGCGGCCGACGTGGTACTGGTCCTCGACGCCGATTGTGAGCTGAACACGGCTGGGCTCCAGGCGCTCGACGCTGTCTTCGCAGGCGGGGCCGACGCGGCGCAGTGCACGGTGCGGTCCCGGAACGCCGACGCCGGGCCGACCGGGTACGTCGCCGCCGTCGGTGCGGCCCTCGACGCCGCCGCCGCGGCGGGCCGGGACCGGTTGGGCGCATCGGTGCCGCTGCGGGGCACCGGCATGGCCTTCCGGCGCTCGGTGCTCGAGTTCATCCCGTGGACCGCGTTCGGGCTGGCCGAGGACGCCGAATACGCCGAGAAGTTGCACGCGGCCGGCGTGCGGGTGCGGCACTGTGCCGACGCCGTGGTGAGTTGCGACTCGCCCGGGAACTGGCGCGACCTCGGGAAGCAGCGGCGGCGGTGGCGCGCGGCGGGCGTGCTGGCGAGCAAGCCGCTGGGCCTCGCGCTGATCGGCGCGGCCGCTGCGCTCGGGTTCGCGTGCCGGTTCGTGTGGTGGCCGGCGACGCTGCTCGTCCTGACGGCCGCGGTGTACGGCCGCGCCGTTCTCGGGGTCGGCGTCACGTCGCGGCGGCTCGGCTTGCTGCTGAAGTCGCCCGCGATCGTGGCACGGCTCGCGTGGGTCGCATCCGCGGGGCGCTTGAAGCGGTCGCCGAAGAGTTGGGACCGCACGCCGCGGCCGAGCGACGCGGAAAGGCGGGCCGCGTGACGTTCGCCCGCCGCGTCCACTGGCTGAAGCGGGCGGCGCTGCCGTGGTGGCGAGGCACCGGCACCGCGGGTGTCGGCCTCACGTTCGACGACGGCCCGCACCCCGAGCACACGCCCGCGGTGCTCGACCGCCTCGCGGCGCACGGCCTGACGGCGACGTTCTTCCTCGTCGGCAATCGGATCACCGACCCGGCGATCGTGCGGCAGATCATTGAAGCCGGCCACGTCGTCGGCAACCACACCTTCTCGCACGCGGTCCCGCGGTGGAGTGACATCGCGGTGTCACTCCGCGACGTGCTCCGCTGCCAGGCGATGGTTCCCGCGGCGAGAGTATTCCGCCCGCCGCTCGGGAGGCTCACGCCGGGGCTGTGGCTCGGTGCGCGGAGGTGCGGATTGAAGGTGCGGAACTGGACGCTCGACAGCGGCGACTGGCGCTGCCGCAGCGCCGCCGATGCCGCGACCTGTGCGGCCGAGGTGCTGGCCCTCGTGCGGCCCGGCGACGTCATCCTCTTCCACGACGACCACGAGTGGATCGCCCCGATCCTTGACCACGTCCTGCCGGCGCTGGCGAATCACGATGGCCGGGTCTCCAACAACCCTTTCCCTGAAGGGTGCGGTGTCGGCAGAATGATGACATCCGGCAACGGGTGAGGAACCACCACCGGCACGCCCCACGACGGCACCAACCGCACCCCGTCAGCGTCTGCGGAGATCTCACGGGGCCCGTACCAGACCGCCCAGGGGTCGTCCGGCAGCCACCGTTCGGGAAGATTTACCGCGAGGTCGTGCCGCGTGACCTCGTGATCCGACAACTTGTGAACCAACAGGAACCCCAAGGCCACGAGCCCACCCCGCGACGGCTCGTCGGGGTCGCCCCACGGGCGCGACCACCAACCAACCATGTAACACTGCCCCGCTCCCCCGACGAGGTAGGACTCGTCGTCGCTGAAACTCGGAAGGTCGAGCATGTACCCACGCTCCTCCAAGACACCGCCCACCCGCTGTAGCGGATCGGTGCTGAAGAGGTCGTAGCCCCACTCGCCTTGCCCTGAGAGCCGTTGGGTGACGACCCACGTTCCCGATGGTGAGGCAGCGAGTTCATGGATGTAGCAGCCAGCCCCGCTGATCGGACACACCAGTTTCTCGACCGGCTCGTCCGAGGAGGTCCGCCGTAGTCCGAGTGTCTGATCCTGGTCGAGCACTTCAACTACGAACGGCTCGCCATCTCGAACAAATGGTGCGGTTGATCGGTAATAGGGGTCACGAAGGTCCGGCATTCCCACACCTTTAGCTCTCTGAGTCTCGCGGCTCGCGTTCGGCCCGCCGCGCCGCTGCGAGCACGACCACTGCGTAGGCGATCACCCCCGGCCCTTCGGCGGCGACCCACCACCACGGCAGGCCCGCGACGAGGTCGTTCGCGACCATCGCCAGCCCGAACGCGATGTGCAGCTTCGCCAGCAGCGGCACCGCCGAGCGGTAGCGCTCCCAGTTCAGGGTCACCCCCAGCACCACGACCCCGTGCATCGCGTACACGAGCGACAGCGAGCGGGCCGTGTACGCGGTGAGCGGCACGTCGGGGAGCGCGCCCAGGCCGAGCCAGTCGCGGTGGACGGCGTCCATCCACGCGAACGGCAGCAGCGCCGTCGGGAGCGCCAGGAGTAGGACGCCCGCGTTCAGTTGCACGAGCCGGTAGAGCCGTCGGTCCGCCGTCATGATCGCCCTCGCAACACCCCGAACAGATTACTCCGGCGGGCCGCCGCTTGCCCGCGGTTTCCGCGAACCGTACAGTCTGCCGTAATCGCGCTGCCGACCCGATTGCTCACCCCCAGCCGCGCCCCCAGGGGCGCGGCCCCTCCCGGAGACGCTTCGATGGGCTTCAAGCAGACCGCACAGCACAAGACCGGCAAGGGCAGTTACCACCAGATCGGCCTCGTCCGCGGGCAGTTCGGAGGCGTGCCCGAGGCCAAGTGGATCAAGTTCCTCGCGGACTCCGGGTTCGACGGGTGGGAAGAGGCCGCGTGGGAACTCGACCTGCGGCGGTGCGACACCGACGAGGGCGCGACGGCCTACGCCACCGAGCGCGTGAACGTGGCCAAGGCGCACGGGCTGGAGATCTTCACCGTCGCCACGCACCTCCAGGGGCAGGTGCTCGGCGACGAGCCGAGCGCCAAGACGCTCAACTTCTGCTCCGGCAAGGGCCAGGCCCGGCCGGCCTACAAGGCGTGGCGCGCCGCCGGCAACACCCCGCCGCGGACCGACCCGTACTACGTCCCGCCCGAGGTCGCCAAGCTCGTCCACCAGGAGGCCGAGCGCGACCTGCTCGCGTGCGCCCGGTACGCCGGGGCCCTGTCGCGGCTCCAGGGCCGCAAGGTCGCCCTGCCCGGGTTCGTCGGCAGCCCGGCGAACTGCTGGAGCCACTGGTTCCTGTTCCCGCCCCTCCCCGGGTCGATCGAGGGGTACGACATCCCGGACGTGCGGCAGGTGTCGCTCGAGCTGCTCGTCGAGCGGTTCGGCAACTTCTGGAAGGAGTGCAAGAAGCAGGGGGTGACGTTCGACCTGGAGTGCCACCCGAGCGAGCGGGCGATGGGGGACATCGAGAGCGCCGGCGACTACATCCGGTTCCTGGGGAACAACGGGTTCGGGTCCGACGTGGTCGGGTTCAACCTCGACGGGTCGCACATGGAGTGGCAGAACGTGTCGGTGATCGACTTCATCCGCGAGTACCCGGAGTTCATCCACTGCGCGCACGTGAAGGGCGTGTGGGTGGCCCGCGAGCACTGCCGCGCCGGGCGGCTCGGCGGGCACCGGCCGATGGGCCACTGGACGAACGGGTGGAACTTCGTGACCGCCGGCACGGCCCGCGACGCGAACTCGCTGGAGGACATCTTCATCGAGCTGAACCGCGTGGGGTTCGACGGGGCGGTGTCGATCGAGTGGGAGGACAACGACGCCGACCAGTTCGCCGGCGCACGGGCCGCACTCGCCAACTGCCGCAGGGCCGACCTGCCGCCGAGCGGCCTCAAGCACGACGAGGCGCTCAAGGGGTGAGCAACGCCCCCCGGGGTTGGGGCCCCCCGCGCGAACCCCCGGGGGCCCCCCCGGGGCGGGAAACACAAAGCACCCCCCCGGGGGGGGCCGGGCCGGGCCCCGGGGGGCACCCCCCGGCCACGTCAAAGAGCCCCGCCCCCGGGGGTGGGCACCCGGGGCTAACCGCGCTGTCGCCCCGCCGGGGCACAACTGCATTCCGCCCCCGGGGGGGGCGGCAGTCCGTAGCCCGGGGTGCCAACCCCGGGACATCTACTCGTCGCCGACCGCGGCCCGCCCCTCGGCGACGGCCGCGGCCCGCTCGAACACGCGTCGGATCTTCCGGTCGTAGGAGCCGAGCTTCGCAGCGATCTCGGACGTGGTGTACCCCTCGAACTTCATCCCCAGCACCTTCCGGTCGAAATCCGGGAGCTGCTCCAGGAATCGCTCGAACTCCTCCAGCAGCGCGACCTGCACCTCGGGCGGCGGCTCGTCGGCCGTGAGGTGGTCGAGGAGCCCCTCCTCGTCCGGCCCCTGGCCGGTCTCGCGGCCCGGGTCCCGCTTCGCGGCCCGGTGGTGCGCGATCTGCCTCAGCGTCTTGTTCACCGTCAGCCGCACCAACAGTTTGAACAGGTCGCTCTCGCCCTCGAACGTGAACTGGTCGCTCTTGACCCGGGCGAAGAACGTGCGGAACGCCGACTGCACGGCGTCCTCGGGGTCGATGCGGCTGGCCATCCGCTGCCCGATCCGCCGGCGGGCGAGCCGCATCAGCTTCTCGCAGTACCGGTCGAACAGCTTCCGCGCGGCGCTCTCGCTCCCGGCCTTGTACGCCGCGATGAGTTCCAGGTCGTCGAGGAGCGGGTCGGACATGGGGGGCGTCGTCGGGAGAGTCGGGGCGGGGCACGATCCACCATAGCTGCGGACCACGCGCCGGTCAATTCGCGGCTTCCGGGCGAACTGGGACGCACACCGTGTGCCCGGGGGGGCCGCGGGAGTAGAATTCGGGGGTCCGACCTCTCCGGGTGACCGCGTCTTATGGGCAGCCTGCCACTATCGGACGAAGACCGCGCTCAGCTCTCGGCCCGCGCCGACGAGTTCCACGCCGCGCTCGCCCGCGGGGGCGCGACGGACTGGGACAAGTACCTCGCCGGGCTGCCGGACCGCGTCCGCCCCGCGGTGCTCACCGAACTCGTCATCATCGACCTCGGGTTCCGGTGGGCCAACGGCGAGCGGCCGAAGGTCGAGGACTACGTCGCCCGGTTCCCGGAGTTCGGGCCGGTCGAGCGGGTGCCGGCGGCGGTCGTCCTGGAGGAGCACCGGTGCCGCATGAAGGCGGGCGAGCGGCCCGACCCGGACGCGTTCCGGCACCGGTTCCCGGCGCAGTACCCGGCCATCTGTAGCGAGGTCGAGTCGGGCCGCGGGGCGACCGTCTCGGGCACGGTCGTCTCCACCATCGCGACGGCGGACGGCGGCGCGGCGCTCGCACAGGGCCACTCGCCCGGCGGGAGCGGCGGCGACTACGTGTTCCTCCGGGTCCTCGGCCGCGGCGTGTTCGGCGAGGTGTGGCTGGCGCAGAAGAAGGGCAGCGGGATCGAGAAGGCCGTCAAGATTCTCATGCAGGCGGCCGACCACGAGGCCGCGCACCGCGAGCGCCGCGCCCTGGAACTCATCAAGAACCTGCGGCACCCGTACCTGCTCGCGACCGAGGACTTCTGGATCACCGACAACCGCCTCCACGTCGCGATGGAGCTGGCCGACGGCACGCTCCGCGACCAGCTCCGGCGGTGCAAGGAGGCCGGCGACCCGGGCGTCCCGGTGTCGCAGCTCCTGGGGTACATGTGGGAGTCCGCCGAGGGGCTCGACTTCCTCCACGCGCGGCACGTGATCCACCGCGACGTGAAGCCCGACAACATCCTGCTGTCGCACGGGCACGCGAAGGTCGGGGACTTCGGCCTGGCCCGGTACCAGGAAGAGGTGCTGGCCCCGATGCGGACGTTCGCGGGCACCCCGGCGTACATGGCCCCCGAGGTGTGGGGCCGCGAGGGCGGCCCGGCCAGCGACCAGTACAGCCTCGCCATCGCCTACGCCGAACTCCGCCAGGGCACCCCGCCGCTGAAGCCGCGGCCGATCCAGCAGATGCTCCTGGCCCACACCGCCGGCGAGTTCGAGTTCGCCGAGTTCGTCGGCCCGGCCGAGCGCGCGGTCGTGCTCAAGGCGCTGGCGCAGAAGCCCGAGGACCGGTTCCCGTCGTGCCGGGCGTTCGTCGAGGCGCTCTGCGCGGTGCTCGACCACGCCGGGGTGCCGCGGGCCGTCGGCGCGCACACCACGGGCGTCGGGTACGACCGCGCGTTCGCGCTCCAGCCGACGGAGCGGGAATCGGCCCTGGTCGGGACGCGCGCCGGAGACAGTTCGGGGACGCTCGCGGACGACCCGGCCCCGCCGCCCAAGCCCCGCCCGGTGTGGCAGGTCGCGGTCGTGGGCCTCGTCGTCATGACGGTCGCGACCACCGCGGGAGCGGGGATCTGGCACGCGATCACGGGCCGCGGCGGCGCCGTGACCCGTGAGGGCGAGGACGGCACCCAACCGCCCGCGGCCGACGTGTGGTTCCCGCCGAACTCGACGCCCGTTGCGGGCACCCCGACGGTTAAGCTCCCCAACGGGCGGCTCGCCCCCCAGTGGGTCGAGAGGCGGCTCGCCCCCGAGACCGTCCGGTTCCGGCTGATCCCGGGCGGCGGGAGCGGGCCGGCCGTCGCGCCGTTCTACGTCATGGAATCCAAGGTGTGGAACGGGCTGTACCGGGCCGCGGGCACGGTCCCGGCCGACCCGTCAAACGCCAACGGGCCGGACGCCCCCGTGACGCACCTGACGTGGGACGAGGCGAAGGCGTTCGCCGAGAAACTCGGTGGCACGCTGCCCGGCCCGGACCAGTGGGACCACGCCGCCGGGTTGTACGCCGTCGCCGGCCGCGACTCGGTCGCGCTGCCCGGCGCGACGCCGCACGTCGGGGAGCCCGCGCCAAGGCCGGCGCACGGCCCGAAGGGCCCGCACCCCGACGAGAACGAGTTCGGCCTCCGCGACATGGCCGGCAACGGCCGCGAGTGGACCGCCCGCGTCGAGTCCGACCCCGACGGCCGCAGGTGGGCGGTGACCCGCGGCCGCTCGTTCACGTTCAAGACACCGCTCACGTTCCCGGACCTCCGCGACCAGATCGCGGCCCCGATGCGGCAGTACACCGACGCCCGGAGCCCGTACACGAGCTTCCGCGTCGTGCTGCCCGGCCCGGGGTGAGGGGTCAGTTCGCTCGGGCGAACTCCTGTTGAGATCCGCCGGAGGTGGTTGGCGGGCCGCCACGGAGGGCGGCCCCTACCAGAGATTGGGTTTGGGTTCGTAGGGGCCGCCCTCCGTGTCGGCCCGCGTGAGGCCAACGGTTTCGGCCAAGCGCGGTCACTTGATCCCGAGCATGCGGTCGAGCGAGTCGGCGGTCTGGTAGATCAGCGCCTCGGGGAAGTACGGGTACGGGTGGAAGTACTCGAACGTAAGGTAGCCCTTGTACCCGGTCTGGTCGAACGCCTCCAGCACCGCCGGCCAGTTCGTCGTGCCGTCGAGGAGCGGCCGGAACGACTCCAGCGACGAGTCCGTCCCCTTCTTCGTCCACTCCTTCAGGTGGACGTTCTTCGTCCGCCCGCCGAGGATGCGGACCCAGTGCTCCGGGAACTGGTACTGCATGATGTTTCCCAATGTGGCGTTCATGCTGCACGTTTGCGATCCCGCCCA
>NZ_JBHYGG010000053.1:0-19019 GCF_051859125.1 Gemmata sp. | reverse complement strand
GTCCATGAGGCGTTCCTCCGCCTGGCTCGTGCCCTCATCTGCCTGAGAATCTTAGGGCCCTAAACTTCATTCTTTCCGAACGCTCTTACGGCAAAGCCGATCTCCCCCTAAACAGTGCATGTCTGGATCCCACAAGCGACCCAAATTGCAATCGCTACGCGTGGGGAAGTCAGCACACCGGAGGTGCAAATTTCGCTCTCTGCGACGGTTCTGTCAAGTTCATCTCGGACACAATCTCTAGCCATAGAGGCTACACGCTCAGTTGCACCAACGCGGCCAACACTGCGAACTTCACCTATCAGAATCTCTATCGCCCGGACGACGGGAACGTGATCCAGGAGACGCCATAGTAGTTGCATGTTCTCCGGTCATCAGAGCCGCATCTTTACACTTTCCGTCGTTCCAAAACAGGTCTCGCTCTTACCGGTGCGTCGAGTTGAGTGTGGTTTGTGGTGATTCTTCGACCAGCGTGTCACTCAGAGGTAAACAGGGGCGAGTTGGGAACAGTCCCCGATGAACGACGATGCCTTGGCGATTCTCGCCCTCACCCGCCCGACGGCCGCCCCGCGGCCGCCAGACGTTACGCCCCGGGACGTGCTAGCGGCCCCCGGCGCGCACCAGGACGCGGCCGCGTCGGGGGGCGGGTGAGGGTCGTCGAGGCCGGCGCGGGCCGAGCCGCCGGAGGTGGTGGACGCGACGGTTCACAAGGAGCGGGAGAACAACCGGGTGGTGCGGGTGGGCAGGGCACCCGCGTGGTGCTCGGGACCCGGGGGGGCGAGCGCCCCGGCGCTGTCGAGTGCGAGTCGTCGTGTGAACACGTGCTTCGTGGAGCGCCACAACGGGACCGATCGGAACCGGTGCATCCGGAAGGCACGCAGGACCTGTGCGTTCTTGAAGGATTGGGACGTCCAACGGGCGGCGACAGTGTTCAACTACTTCAGTTACAACTTCTGCTGGCCGGTGCGAACCCTACGAGCGAGGTCGGTGGCAGAAGCTGGCGCCGGGGATGGCCGCCGGGTTAGCAGATCACGTGTGGACCTTGTCAGAGTGGGTGACCTGCCCCACCAGGCGTGTGCCGCGCAAGTAGGTCACCACCCATTCGCGGGTCGGGTTCAATAACGTCAAGCTCTAACCACCTGGAGCGTTCTCGTGGGCACCCCGTGACCGCTGGCGGACGGCTTCGCCGAACTCCGTGACCCACGGTTCCAACTCGAGTGTGCCCAAAACTTTATGGCATCATCCTGATCGTCGTCGGCGCTACCAGCGGCGGGGCCGACGACTTCGTGAGCGTGACTCCGTGCGCCCGGGCCAAGAGGGAGTGGTTCCGGGGCCGGCTCGGGCTCCAACTCGGCAACGGCATCCCGTCCCGCGACACCCTCAACCGGGTCTTCGCCATCATCCATCCGACCCACTTTCAGAAGTGCTTCCTCGGTTGGGTCGAGTCGATGTCCGACCACCTGAAACTCAAGCAGATCCCGATCGACGGGAAGGCCATGCGGGGGTCCAAATGCAAGACCTCGGCGGGCTTTCGGACGGTGCCGATCGTCAGCTCGTGGTCGTCGGAGAACCGCGTCACGCTGGCCCAGGTGCTCACCGACGAGAAGTCCAACGAGAGCACTGCGATCCCGGAGTTGTTGCAGTTGCGCGACATTTCGGGTGCGCTGGTGGGGTCGCCATCGAAAACCATCTGGGTGATGGTTCGGAATCGGCACATCCTGAAGCACCGCAGACTCTTTCCGCTTCAACCTCTGGACGTCATCAGTGCTCCCGGGGCTTAATTTCGCCCCGAAACCGGGCACTGTAGGGTGAACCCGCACGCTAGCCCTTGCGGCCGTCGGGTTCCGCCCGCGGGCCGGCCATCAGGCCGCACCGCCGCGGGCGACTCCCTTACCCCGGAGGCCCACAGATGAAGTTGGTCCGGTCCGAGTCGATGTCCGTCCGCGACAAGGTGGCCCGGGCCCGCGCCGAGCTGGCCGCGGCCCTGGTCGAGCGCGACGACGAGGTGGACGTGGTGCTCACCGCCCTGCTGGCCGGCGAGCACGTGCTGCTCGTCGGCCCGCCCGGGTGCGGCAAGTCGCTCCTGCTCGACGGGCTCCTGGCGTGGGCCGGGGGACGCAAGTTCTCCGTGCTCCTCACCCGCTTCACGACCCCCGAGGAGGTGCTCGGCCCGGTGAGCCTGGCCGGGCTCAAGGAGGACCGGTACGTGCGGGTCACCGCCGGCAAGCTCCCCGAGGCCGACCTGGCGTTCCTCGACGAGGTGCTCCGCGGGTCGTCCGCGGTCCTGAACTGCTTGTTGAAGTTGCTCAACGAGCGGACGTTCGACGCGGGCGACGGGGTGGTCAAGAAGGTCCCGCTCAAGCTGTGCGTCGGGGCCGCCAACGACGGCCCGAGCCGGACACGGGTAAGGAGCTCTCAGCTCTCATCGACCGGTTCACCCTGCGGAAGACCGTGGCCCCGATCCGCACGGCCGCCGGGCGCCAGCGGCTCCTGTGGGTCCGGGACCACACGCCGACGTTCTCGACCACCGTGACCGCGGCCGAGCTCGACGACGCCCGGCGGGCGGCCGCGGCCGTGCCGTGGTCGGCGGACGCCAAGGAGGCCCTGGAGCAGGTGCTCCGGGAGCTGGCCCGCGAGGGGGTGCGGCCCGGGGACCGGCGGCAGTTCAAGACCGTCGGGGTGGTGCGGGCGTTCGCGTACCTGTGCGGGGCCGACGCGGTCCGCCCCGAGCACCTCGAAGTGGCCCAGCACTGCCTGTGGGACGACCCCACGGACCAACCTCAACAGGTGGCGCAGGTGATCGCGAAGGTCGCCAACCCGGGCGGCATGCGGGTCGCGCAGCTGCTCCTCGAAGTGGAGGGCGTGCTCGGGGCCACCGACGCGCGGAACCTGGCCGACGCCGCCCGGGCCGCGGCCAAGCTCGGCGAAGTGGACCGGCAGCTGGCGGCGCTGCCCGCCGGGCCGCGGGCCGAGGCCGCCCGGGGGTACGTCCGGGACCAGCTCAAGCGGCTCAAGCTCGCGTCCCTCGAAGCCGTCTAACGGCCCTCGTTTTCACCCTCAATTCTCACGACCCGATCCGCACGCCCCGACGGGCGGGTGCGGTCGGTTCCCCACGCCCCGAGAAGGAGGTGCCCGTGCCCCGGGACCTGTTGTTCGACCGGTTCCAGGTGACCCTGACCGTGCCCGATGGCGTCGACCCGGCCGCGGCCGACCTGGCCCGGGCGGCGCTCGATGACCCGGCGTTCCTGGCCGCCGTGCGGCGGGCCGTCGGGGCCGTGCGGGCCGCGGTCCCCGCGCTCGCAATCTTGACCGTAACTGTCGAGTGGTGACGCCCCCGCCGCCACCGTCGGCGGTCCGACTCCCCCGGAGGTGCCCGTGAGTCCCGACGAGATGCTCAAGTTGTTCGACTTGGGGGCGCGGCCCGCGCGGCCCCCGGATGGTTCACCCGCGGTGGCGGCCGCGTGCCCCACCGCACCCGCCGCTCCCGAACCCGCGAGCCCGACGGCGCTGGTGCTCGACGCGTGGGGCCTGCGGCGGGGCCGGGACCTGGTCGCTGAGAGCGACCGGCTCCGGGCCGCGGGGGCCGACGCGCTCGCGGCCGCGGACTACTTCGGGGCCGCGTTCGACCCGGACCCGGCGCTCGCCCCGGGGTGCGCCGACCCGCGGCGGCACGCCTTCCTGGCGCGGGTCCTGGACGCCCCCGAGTACCGGGCCCTGCGGGCCGACACCCGGCTCGACGACAACGCGGCCGGGATCGCCGCGGCCCACCTCGCCGAGCAGTTCGCCCGGCTCCCCGCGCCCGACGCGGCGGAGACGTCGGACGGCGGCGACTTCGGGGCCGAACTGGCCGCGCTGCGGGCGGCCGCCGCGGCCGTGGACGGTGCGCGGGCCGAGGTGGGCGAACTCCGCGACGCCGCGGCGGCCCTCGGGCTCGGACCGGGCGCGCCCGGGGCCAGCGACCCGGCCGCGATCGCCGCGGTGTTCCGGCGGGTCCGCAACGACTCCGGGCTCAAGCGGGTGTGCGAGCTGGCCGGGCGGTTCCGCCGGGTGGCCCGCGCGAAGCAGCGGCGGAAGGCGGCCCACGGGACCGACGACGTGGTCGGGGTCGTGCCCGGCGGGGACGTGGGCCGGCTGCTCCCGGCCGAGCTGGTCCGGCTCGCGGTCCCCGAGCTCGAACTCGACGCCCTGCGCCGGATCGCCGAGGGGCACGCGCTGTGCCGCGAGCACCACGCCACCGAGCCGGTCGGCCGGGGGCCGGTGCTGGCGGTCGTGGACGAGAGTGGGAGCATGGCCGGGGACAAGGTCCACACGGCCAAGGCGCTGGCCCTGGCCCTGGCGTGGGTGGCCCGGCACCAGCGGCGGTGGGCCGGCCTGATCGCCTACTCCGGCGGGTCGGGGGAGCGGCTCCTCGCGCTGCCCCCGGGGCGGTGGGACGAGGGTAAGTTGTGCGACTGGCTGGCCGCGTTCATTGGCCGCGGCTCGGACCTCGACGTCCCGGTGGCCGAGCTCCCGCGGATGGCCCGCGCGATCGGCGCCCCGGCCGGGGTCACCGATCTCGTCGTTGTCACCGATGCGCTGTGCCGCATTCCCGCGGCCCTGCGCGACACGTTCCTGGCGTGGCGGCGGGCGGCGCGGGTGCGGGCGACGGCCCTGGTGGTCGGGGGCGCGGCCCCCGGGGACCTGGCCGCGGTGTGCGACGCGTGCCACGCGGTGCCAGCCCTCGACCCCGCGTCCGAGACCGTCGGCCGGGTCCTGTCCCTCTGATCGTCTCTTCATTCGGGCCCGTGGCGCGGTGCCGCGGCCCCCCGCAACGGCCCGGCGGTTCCTCCGCCGGGCCGCGTCGCTTCCATCCCATCACACAGGAGGACTGTTCCATGACGACCGCGACGCTCCCGCTCCCGGTGCCGGCCCCCGCGGGGACCCGGCTCCTGGGCGAGGTCCTGGCCTGGGCGTGCCCGGGCGCGGCCGTGACCCACGCGGCCCTGGTCCGCGCGCTCGAGGACGCGGACCTCGACCCCGGCGTCGCCCGGGAGCTGGCCCCGCGGCACGCCTTCACCCGCGCGTGCAAGCGGCTCAGCGACCAGCGGATCATCCGCCCGGTGGCCGAGGACGCGACCACCGTGAAGTTCCAGTTCACCCAGGAGTCGAGGGAGGGGGACCACTTCGAGTACACGGTCGAGACCATGCTCACCCTGGACAAGCAGACCGGGGCCGTCACGTGCGCGCCGCCCGGGCTGGCGACGCTGGCACAGGAGGAGCTGGACCGGTGCATCGCGGCCCGCACGGGAGGGGACGTGACCCGCGTGGTGCAGAAGTTGTTCGAGCGCCAGGCCGACCTGTTCCCGATCCGGCCCCAGGGCGGGTGCTACTTCTGCCCGGCGGTCCACGCCGGGTTCGTGGACCGCATCCAGATCTTGTTGGACCGCGTGGGCGGGCGGCTGCTGCGGTTCCCGGTGCCCGCGGGGACCCCCGAGGGGGACCGGAGCGTGACCCGGGCGGTGGCCGACGGGCTCGCCGCGGTGGTGGCCGAGCACCGGGCCGCGGTCGAGTCGTTCGGGGCCGACACCCGGGACGACACGCTGCGGCGCGCGGCGGAGAAGATCCGGGTGACGAAATTCAAGGTCCGCGCGTACGCCGAGTACCTGAGCGGCGAGCGGGACCGGCTGGACCGGGCCGTGGCCGCCGCCGAGGCCGAACTGCGGGCCAAGGTCGAGGCGCTCGCGGCCGTGCCCGCGTGACCCCCGCGCGAGCATACCCGGGCCGGCCCGCGGCGGGCCGGCCGTTCCCCTTCGAGGAGGTCATCATGCCGGCGACAACGGCGTGCGCGGCCGCGCGCACGGTGGCGTTCCTGTCGGCCCCGGCCCTGTGGCCCGCGTGGCCGTTTCTGCCCGTGGTCCGCCGGGCCGGCGGCCGCGAGGACCTCGGGGTCGTGTTCGACGCCCGGGCGGCCGGGCTCACCGGCCGCTCGGCGACCGTTTACCTGACGAACGTGTACGACCTGCCCGCCACGTGGGCGGCGTTCCTGGCGCTGCCCCGCGAGACCTACGACGGGGCCGACGAGGTCGCGGCCGCGGGCTGGGCGGTCGACTGAACCCGAGCGGAGGCGTGCGATGACCCTGTTCACCCGCGCGGTCGCGCGGGACGTCCGGGCGGTGCTCACCCGGTGCGCGTCGGGGCGGCCCCGCGGGCCGGCTCATCACGTCGTGGTGGTGCGGGCGTGCGGCGGGGTGCGGACGGTGACCGCGACCACGCCCGGCGGCGTGATGGTCGTTCACACGACCCCGGCCCCCGACGAGCCCGACGGCGTCGCGGTCGTGCCCGCGGCGGTCCTCGCCGACGCCGGGGGGGCCGCGGACACGGCGGTGGTCCTGGACCGCGTGTCGAACGGCCGGGGCACGGTGCGGTGGGAGGCCGGGGGCGCGGCGCGGGCGCTCCCCGTGGCGCTGATCGTGCCCGGTCGGCAGCACGACGCCCCGGTCGTGCCCGAGCTCACCCCCGTCGCCGACCGGCTCCTGGCGGCGCTGGACGCCTGCGGCCGGGCCGCGGCCCGGGACGACGGGCGGTACGCGCTGTCGCGGGTGCAGCTGCGGGGGCGGGCCGGGACCGTCGCGGGGACCGACGGGCGGCTCGCGGTGCTGTTCACCGGGCTCACGTTCCCGTTCGACGACGACGTGCTCGTGCCCGCCGTCGCGGCGTTCGCGTCGAAGCCCCTGGCCCGGGCCGGGGGCGTGCGGGTCGGGCTCGGCCCGGCGCATCTGGTAGTGGCCGCGGGGCCGTGGGCGGTGTTCCTGCCGGTCGCACGTGGGGCCCGGTACCCGGACGTCGCGGGCGTCGTCCCGCGGCACGCGGCGACCACCGTGGCCCTCGACCCCGCGGACGCCGCCGGGCTCCTCGCCGCACTCCCGGATCTGCCCGGGGCGACCGACGAGCACCGCCCGGTGACCCTCGACGCCGGCCCGACCGTTGAGGTCCGCGGCCGGGACGTTGGCACCGGCGCGGCCCGCGCGGTGGTGCTGGAACGGTCGGCGGCCGCGGGGCCGCCGGTGCGGGTGGCCCTGGACCGGCGGCTGTTGGCCCGGGCGCTGGCGCTCCGGTGCCGCGTGCTGAAGTTCGGCCCGGCCCCGCTGGTCGTGGCCGAGGGGGACGGGGTCACCGTGGTGGTCGCGGCCCTCGACCCCGACCGGACCGTACCGCCCGCGGGCGGCGCGGGCCCCGCCGCGACCGTGAACCCCGAGAGGAGCGCGCTGATGAAGACGACCGATGTCCCCGGCCCGGCGGCGGCGCGGGGCGATCCGCCCGACCCCTTGGTCGCCGCGGAGGAGCTCCGCGACGCGCTGGCCGACGCGGCCGCGAGGGCGGCCCGGCTGGTGGCCGCGCTGCGGGCCGGGCGGAGGGAGAAGAAGGTGCTGGCGAGCGTGTACGCCGGCCTCAAGCAACTGAACCTGGGCGCCCCGGACGGGAAGCCGTGACGGGCCCGGAGGAGCGACGATGATCGAGGTGCTGCACAGGATCGGGGCGGTGGGGGCGCGGCTGGCGGCGGCCGGGCGGGAGGCCCGGGCCGCGTCCGCGGCGGCGACCGGGGACGCCACGGACCACGTGACCCAGGCGGTCGGGGCCGCGGCGGCCGAGGTGGTCCGGGCCGCGGTGGTCGGGGCCGTGGCCGCGGTGGTGCGGGGCGGCCGGGTCCGGTTCCCGGGCGCCGGCAGCGGCGACCCGTGGGGCGACGGCGACACGGTGCTCGACGACGGGGACGACGGGGACGGGTACGACGTGCCGACCAATCCGACCGGTCCGGCCGGCGGGGCGGGGTGGGCGCGGGCGACCCGCGCGGCGGGGGCGGCGCTGACGGTGGCGGCGGGGGCGGCGCTGACGGTGGCGGCCGGGGCCGCGGCGTCGGTCCCGGGCGGGCGGCTGGTCGCGGCCGGGCTCGGGGCGGCCGCCGCGGTCGCGGCGCTGGCGGCCCGGGCCGCCGAGGGCCCGAAGGACTAACGGCCGAGGGAATGGAACTCACGCGCACCGGGTCCCGACGCCCGTCGAGCCGGCGGTCGGGTCCGGTGCGCCACGCACCACACACACAACACGGAGACCGACATGAACGCGACGACGAACGGGGTGCTGCGGGCGAAGCGGCCGCAGCTGACCGACGCGATCACGAAGCTGGACGACATGGTGGACGGGCTGGCCACGGCGATCCCCGGGGCCGTCGCGGACAGCGTCCGCGAGGTCCTCGGGCCGGCCCTGGCGGCCGCCCTCACGGACGCGATCCGCGGGGCCGTGAAGGAGGCCGTGGCCGAGGCGCTCGCCGAAGCTCGGGCCGTTGCCCCGGTGGCTCCGGTGCCGCCCGTGGTTCCGCCGGCGGCCCCGCCGGAGCGACGGCCGCGCCCGGACCGGTGGGCCGCCGTGCGGGCCCTGGCGGCCGAGGCGAAGGCGTGGGCCGTGACGCACGCCGCGCCGGTGGCCGCGCGGGCGGCCCTGGGGTGGGCCGCGGTGCGGCTCGTGGGCGGGGCGACCGTGCGGTCCCGCGCGTCCCTGGCCGCGACGGTGCTGACGGCCGCGGGGGCCGCGGCGGTCGGGTACGCGGCCGACCCGTTCGGGGCCGCGGCCCTGCTCGGGCTCGGGAGCGGGGCGGCCGCCGCGGTGGCGGTGTGGGCGGCACCGCTCGTCGGCCTGTGCGTTGCCCTGCGGGGCGAGTGACGACCGGTTCAGGTGATTTCGGCGACCCGGAGGAGCGCGACGAGGTCGGTGCCGCACGCCCGGCACAGGGCGGCGAGCTCGACCACGTCGACCCGCCGCTCCCCGCTCTCGACCTTCGACACGAAGCTGGCGTACGCGCCGAGCTTCGCGGCCACGTCGGCCTGGGTCAGGCCCGCGGCCTCCCGGGCCCGGCGGAGGGCCGCGGTCAGCCGGCGGTACGCGGCGGTGTGCTGGGACTTGTCCAAGGCGCCACCCGTTGGGAGTGGCGGCAACCTAAGTTGGGAAGTACGATTTCCCAAAACGGGAAATTGATCACGCGACGCACGGGGGGCACCGCGATGGCCGAGGCGACGTGGTACGTGGCGGCGGAGGGCGGGGCGGCCGGCCCGTTCGACCTGGCCCGCCTGAAGCAGATGGCGGCCGCCGGGGCGCTCGCCCGGGGCGACCTGGTGTACCCGGCCGGCGGCTCCGAGTGGGTCACGGCCGCGACCGTCCCGGGGCTGTTCCCGCCGCCCCCGCCGCTGCCGGGCGGGCCGCGCGGGCTCGTCCCGTGCGCGAGGTGCGGGGCGCGCGTCTCGGACGAGGCGCGGACCTGCCCGCAGTGCGGGCACGCACAGCCGGCCGCCGAGGCCGATGCCCCCGGAAAGCGCGGCGCGAAGTGCGGGGGGTGCGGGACGTTCAACCTCGTGAGCGACGGCTTCGGCCTGTTCTCGTACGACAAATGCCGCGGGTGCGGCCGGTGGCTCCGGGAAACGAACCCGGACGAGTTCCTCGACGCCGAGATGGAGCGGGTGTACGAGAACTCGGTGACCGCCCCGGGCCTAACGGCGGTCCTGTGGGCCCTCCCGGGCGCCTTTCTGCTCTCTTGCACCGGCGTCCTGCCAAAGGCGCCCAACGGCCACAACTCCCCCACCGCGCTCCTGGTCACTATCGGACTGCTCTACCTGGGTCTTCGTGCCGTGCTCGCCCGGGCCATCCGGTGGACCGGCTCCTGGGATGGTCTGGGCACCCGTTCCGAACTGGCCGGGCGGATGCGGGGACGGTCGTGGGACGCGGTCGCGGCGCGGTACGCCCGGGCCCGCGGGGCGGGCGGCGGTCGTTCCCGTTCGGGCTGCGGTGCGATGGGGTTGAAGATCGGAGCCGGCCTGGTGCTCGCGGTCGCCGGCTTCAGCGTCTACCAGGCCCAGTTCAGCCAGTACGCGCTGGGGCGCAAGGCCGGGGTGCAGGCCGTGCGGGAGGCGAGCGCGAAGGGCGTGCTGGTCCGGGCCGGGCTGAACTTCGCCAACGTAATCGACCTGATCCCGACGGACCCGAAGGCCTCGGCCGACTGGAACGCCGGGTTCCGGGCCGGGTTCCAGGAGGAACTGGAGCGGATGTACCCGCCGCCCAGGGGCCGCTAGCCCGGCCGCGGTCGCCCGTCGCCCTTCTCCGGGGGGGCACGCGCCCCCCGGCCCGAACACCGGTGGTCGGAGATCGTGTGGGTAGCGCGCTCGCGCGACTACTCGGGGAGCGGAACCGCGTTCCGTTCCCACCCGGGTGCGGCCCGCTCGGCGGGCCGCACCCGGATCTTTTTTAGCCCTCGGCGGCCAAACGGCCGGTACGTCTCGGGGGCCGCGCTGGTCGCCACGCACTGCAAGCCAGAGGGCCCTTCCCGCGCCGGGTTCGGCCGGTTCGACCGGCCGAAGTCTCGGACCCCGGGTCGGAACGGGCCGTGACCGGTGCGTCCGCAGCGTCCGCCCGCGGGGGGGGGGCGGTGCGGACGCACCGGACGCACGGATTCGATCGACTTCCTCACCGCGATCGAGCCATCTCAAGGGTCGACACGTTGGCCGCACGGCGGGCGAGGCCACCATTCACGGGGAGAACACGGAGCGAGGGAACGGGACGCGGCCGCCGAGGCGGCGGCCGCTCGCGGATTCGGGCACCAAGCTCGACGGTGACCGACGGGCTGGCGGTCCCGGGGTCGTGACCGACGGCGTCCGCGCGGTCCTCGGGCCGGCGCTCGCGGCGGCGATCACGGCCGCCGTGGCCGAGGTGGGCGGGGTGCGCGGCGACGGGGCACCGCCCCGCGGTTCAACTCCAGGATGCCGAACGGCACCAGGAGATCCTCAACGCGTCCGGGTCGGTCGCGGTCTCGACACGGGTCTGCTGGACGTGGGCGAAGATGGCGTCGGTCCGGGGGAGCGTTTTTGCGGACGGGCCTTGAGTACCCGACGCAACTTGTAGCCGAGGCGGTTGAGGAGGTCGCCGACGGTCTGAGGGGTCGGCACCGCACCGGCCGGCTCGGGGGTGGCCCGTAGGGCGTCGCGGACGGCCCTGGCGGTGATCCGGGTGTAGGCGAAGGGGGTCTAGAACTTGGGGTCGGCCTGGGCGTGCGGATCGACCAGGCGGCGGATGTGCTCCTCCAACGCCGGGTGGCGTTCCTCCGTCGTCGTCTGCCCGCGCGACTCGAAGTCCTCGACGCAGCGGATGCCGGAGCGGAGTTCGTTCAGGCCGGTGTGGACGGCGTCCCGCCCCCACCCGAAGGTGGTCTCGGCGAGACGGGCGGAGCCACCACAGTACGTTTGAGCCACCTCGGCCTGGAACCGCCGCTTGTGCCCGGTGAGCAGTGTCGCGGCCAGCAGGATGGTCCGCCGTGTGTCGGCTGTGAGGTCCGCCATGACCGCCTCCTCCGTGAGGCACACCCTGGAGCCGATCGCCGAAGACGCCGGTAGATCACCTGCCCGCTACTGCCTAGGATCGGGAGGCTTGCGCTGGAGCACAAAGTGATTGTGTGGGGCGACCGGAGCGATTACTATGAAAACGCGCACTCTCCCGCCCCCCTCCTCCCGAGTGCTCCGACCATGTTGAGTCGGTTCTACGCCGTCTGCGCCGTCGGCCTTCTCCCCTTCGCCGCCCTTCGGGCCGCCGACGAACCGACCTTCAACCGGGACATCCGCCCGCTCCTGTCCGACGCCTGCTTCCAGTGCCACGGGCCGGATGCGGCCAAGCGGAAGGCCGGCCTGCGCCTCGACGTCCGCGCCGACGCGACGACACCCGCGAAGTCCGGCGAGACGGCCATCGTCCCCGGCAAGCCGGAGAAGAGTGAGCTGCTCAAGCGGGTGGCCGCCCACGACGACACGGCCATGCCGCCCGACACCAAGGGGAAGCGGCTGACGACGGACCAGATCGCCCTGCTAACGAGGTGGATCGCGGACGGGGCCGAGTACCAGGGACACTGGGCGTTCCTGCCGGTGGAGCGACCGAAGCCGCCGTCGGCCGGGCACCCGGTGGACGCCTTCATCCGCGCGAAGCTGGCGGCGGCGAAGCTGAAGCCGCAAGCCGAGGCCGACCGGGCGACGCTCATCCGCCGTGTGACGCTCGACCTGACCGGCCTGCCGCCGACGCCCGCCGAGGTGGAGGCGTTCCTGGCGGACAAGTCGCCGGACGCGTACGAAGCGGTGGTGGACCGGCTGCTGAAGTCCCCCCGGTACGGCGAGCACATGGCCCTCCAGTGGCTGGACTTCGCCCGCTACGCCGACAGCAACGGCTTCCAGGTCGACAGCAGTCGCTTCCAGTGGCCGTGGCGGAACTGGGTCATCAACGCGTTCAACGCGAACAAGCCGTTCGACCAGTTCACCGTGGAACAGATGGCCGGTGACCTGCTGCCGAACGCGACCCGCGATCAGGTCGTGGCCACCGGCTTCAACCGCAACCACCGGCTCAACGGCGAAGGCGGGCTGATCGCCGAGGAGTGGCGGGTCGAGACCGTCATCGACCGCCTCGAAACGACCGGCAGCACCTGGCTCGGCCTCACATTCAACTGCTGCCGCTGCCACGACCACAAGTACGACCCGATCACGCAGAAGGAGTTCTACCGAGCGTTCGCCTACTTCAACTCGGTCCAGGAGAGCGGCACGTTGCAGGGCGAGACGCGGAACACGGAGCCGACGGTCTCCGTGCCCGACCCTGACTCGCAAGCCAAAGTCGCGGCCATCGAAGCCGACATCCTCGCGGCGGCGAAGGCGACGGCGGAGCTGCTGACGAAGCGGCCGGAACTGCAAGCCGCGTGGGAGGCGGACGTCCGGAAGCGGCTGGCGAAGGACGTGGCCGTGTGGCGGGTGCTGGAGCCGAAGTCCGCGACCGCGACCGGCCGCGCGACGCTCACGAAGCAGCCCGACGGCTCGTACCTCGCCGGTGGGGCGAACCCGACCAACGTCACCTACGAGGTCGCCGCCCCGCTGGCGGAGGAGAAGTTCAGCGGGCTGCTGCTCGAAGCGTTCACCGACGCCAGCCTGCCCGACAACAGCGCCGGTCGCGCGCCGAACGGCAACTTCGTGCTGACCCGCGTGGAGGCGGTGTTGTCCGCCCCGACCCTGGACAAGCCGGTCGCGCTGAAGTTCACCCGCGCCGAGGCCGACTACTCGCAGAACGGCTGGGACATCAAGAACGCCCTCGGCAGCGAGGTCGGGAAGGGTTGGGCGGTGGACGGCCCGACCAGGAAGGAGAACCGCAAGGCGATGTTCCTCCTGGACGAGCCGGTGGCCGTACCGAAGGACGCCACGCTGACGGTGCGGGTCGTCCACGGGACGCTCGCACAGCACGCCATCGGCCGGTTCCGGCTGTCCGCGACGGGCCTGCCCGCCGCCGAGGTCAGCCTGTCCGGGCCGGGCATTTCGGACGGCCTGCGGCAGGCGATCCTGACGGACGCGGCGAAGCGCACCCCGGCCGAGAAGGCCGAGGTGGAACGGCACTTCCTGGCCACCGCCGACGGCGAGGTGAAGGCGGCCCTCACCCGCGAGACCAAGCTGAAAGCCGACCGCGACGCCCTGCTCAAGAAGTCCGCCACGGTGATGGTGATGAAGGAGGCGGCCCAGCCCCGCGACGCCTTCGTGCTGACCCGCGGCGAGTACGACAAGAAGGGGGAGAAGGTGACGCCGGGGACGCCCGCGGCCCTGCCGGCGATGCCGAAGGACGCCCCCCCGAACCGCCTCGGGCTGGCCCGCTGGCTGGTGGACGACACGAACCCGCTGACCGCCCGCGTGTGGGTGAATCGCGCCTGGGAGCGCTTCTTCGGCACCGGCCTCGTGAAGACGTCGGAGAACCTCGGGTCGCAGGCCGAGTTCCCCAGCCACCCGGAACTGCTCGACTGGCTGGCCGCCGAGTTCATGACCCCGACGGTGCTACCCCCCGTGGCGGGCGAACCGGCGAAGAAGTGGGACATGAAGGCGTTCCACAAGTTCCTCGTGACGAGCGCCACGTACAAGCAGGCCAACACGGCCACGCCGGAGGTGCTGGAACGCGACCCGGACAACCGCCTGCTCGCCCGCGCGCCGCGCCTGCGGCTGAGCGGCGAAGCCCTCCGCGATCAGGCGTTGTTCGCCTCCGGCCTGCTCGTCGAGAAGGTGGGCGGGCCGAGCGTCCGCCCTTACATGCCCGAGGGCGTGTGGGACGAGACCAGCCGGTACGGCGACCTCCGAGGCTACAAGCACGACACCGGCGACGGCCTGTACCGCCGCAGCCTGTACACCGTCTGGAAGCGGACGGCCGCCCCGCCGACGATGCTGCTCTTCGACGCCCCCAGCCGGGAGTACTGCGCGGTCAAGCGATCGCGGACGAACACGCCGTTGCAAGCGCTGTCGCTGCTGAACGAGGTCACGTACGTCGAGGCGGCGCGGAAGTTGGGCGAGCGGATGCTGATGGAAGGGGGCACGACCGACGCCGAGCGCACCCGCTTCGCGGTGCGGGTGGTGCTCGGGCGGGACCCGACCGACGCCGAGGCGAAGGTGCTGCTCGACGGTCTGGTCGCGGACCGCGCGAGGTTCGCCAAGACCCCGGCTGCCGCGGCCAAGTTGCTGGCCTTCGGCGACAGCAAGCCCGACCCGAAACTGGATGCGGTGGAACTGGCCGCCCACGCCGTCACCGCCAACATCCTGTTGAACCTGGACGAAGCCGTCGTCCGGCCGTGACTGGCTGCTCGGCCTCCACCCCGGCGAGGGCGAGCCGCCCGCCGCCGAACCCCGTGCCCCTTGCGATCCCTGCGGGCGAACACTCACCTGCCGCCAACCGGAACCCCGCGATGAACCTCCCCGCGAGCGCTTTGCAAGACGCCCTCAACCGCCGCCTGTTCCTCCGCCAGTCGGCCGGCGGACTCGGGCTCGCCGCGCTCGCCTCGCTGACCAACCCCGTCGCCGCCGCCCCCGCGCCGGTGGCGAAGGCGAAGCGGGTGATCTACCTGTTCCAGTCCGGCGCGCCGTCGCAGGTGGACCTGTTCGACCCCAAGCCGGCAATGGAAAAGCGGCGCGGCGAGGACCTGCCGGCGTCGATCCGCATGGGCCAGCGGCTGACCACCATGACCTCCGGGCAGGCCAAGTTCCCGGTCGCGCCGTCGGCGTTCAAGTTCCAGAAGCACGGCAAGTCCGACATGTGGTTCAGCGAGCTGGTGCCCGGCATGGCGGCGCACGCGGACGACTGGTGCATGGTCCGCACCGCCCACACGGAGGCCATCAACCACGACCCGGCCATCACCTTCATCCAGACCGGCAGCCAACTGCCCGGCCGGCCGAGCATCGGCGCGTGGCTGGGCTACGGACTGGGCAGCGAGTGCAAGGACCTGCCGGCCTACGTCGTCCTCACCTCGTTCGGCAGCGGCCGGCCGGACGACCAGCCGCTGTACGACCGCCTGTGGAGCGCCGGCTTCCTGCCGTCACAGCACCAGGGGGTGAAGCTCCGCAACAAGGGCGACGCCGTGCTGTACCTGTCCGACCCGCCGGGGGTGGGCCGCGACGACCGCCGGGCCACACTCGACCGCCTGGCCGTGCTGAACAACCAGGAGTTCGGCCGCTCGAACGACCCCGAGACCAAGGCCCGGACGGCGCAGTACGAGATGGCGTTCCGCATGCAGACGAGCGTGCCCGACCTGCTCGACCTCACGAAGGAGACGAAGAAGACGCTGGAGGCCTACGGCCCGGACGTGTCCCGCCCCGGCTCCTACGCCGCCAACTGCCTGCTCGCCCGCCGCATGGCCGAGCGGGACGTGCGGTTCGTGCAACTGTTCCACATGGGGTGGGACCACCACGGCGGGCTGCCGAAGGCCATCCGCGGGCAGTGCAAGGACACCGACCGGGCGACCTCCGCCCTGCTGACCGACCTGAAGGACCGGGACATGCTGAAGGACACGCTGGTGGTGTGGGGCGGGGAGTTCGGCCGCACCATCTACAGCCAGGGGGCGCTGACGGCGACCGATTACGGCCGTGACCACCACCCGCGGTGCTTCACCGTGCTGATGGCCGGGGCCGGCGTCAAAGGCGGCACCACCTACGGCGAGACGGACGAGTTCGGCTACAACGTGACTGACAACCCGGTCCACGTCCACGACCTGAACGCCACCATCCTTCACTTACTCGGCATCAACCACGAGAAACTCACGTACAAGTTCCAAGGTCGGGACTTCCGTCTGACCGATGTCCACGGGAACGTGGTGAAAGGCATCCTATCCTGACCCGTGCTGGGCCGTGCGAACAACGCCGACCTGGGGGCGACAATCCCGAAGGGGATACCGAATCGCGTGGATCAGTTGCCCTTGGTGGGGCAGGCATTCTTGCCTGCCTCCGGAAGCGGTTGGAGGCAGGCAAGAATGCCTGCCCCACCAGATCGAAACGAATGCATGAGATTCGGTATGAGACCGGTTCTCGCCGCCGCCCGGTAGGCGTAGCCGGTTATTGGGTATTGGACCTGATTCAGGGAGCAGACCAACGGGGTGAAGCCCGCTCCAGTTTCCCCACCCGCCCCGTGGGCGAAGGTGAGGGCGGCCCTGGCCGCGTTCAGGAACCGAGTGATGATGAAAGTCGCGACGGTGCTCGCGCGCGGCCCCGGGGTGGCCCGCGACGTTGGCAGCGCCACGGTCCACTCCCGCGCGGCGGTTCTGACGACGGCCGTGTCGGGCGTGGCCGCGGGGCTCGTCGGCTTCGCGCTCGGGCCGGTGGGCGCGGCCGCGGCGGCGTGGCGGCCCAGGCCGCCGGATTCTTGGTGGCGTTGCGGGACGGTTGAAGGTGGCGAACGTGTTCGGAGCGGGCCGGGTCCGGCCGCCGTCGGGTGGCCCGCCGGGTGGCGGGCCACCCCGGACACTTTCTTTTAGCCCTGCGCGGCCGGGGGTGCGGGTCAACGCGGAACCATTCAGAGCAGGGCAGAATCTTTGCGTTTGCTGCGTCCGCTGCGTCCACCTGCCGCGGGCCGGCGACGGCCTTCTCGGACGCAGCGGACGCAGGATTTCACCCCACCTCCGGGCCCGCCATCGAGTCGAACGGGGGCGCGCCGTTGGGGGGGCCCACCCCAAGTCGTGCGCCGATTCTTGCGGGTTCGGTTCCGACGCTGAAGTCGACCGCCGGGCGGCGTCGGAAGGTAAGCGTCGTGCGAAGCTTTCGATTACCCACAAGTTCCGTGTTCGGGTCCGGGTATTTGAAGTAGAGTGGCGCTCAGTGGGCCTCGCTCCGGCACTCGCCCGGAGGTGTCGACGTGGACGCCTGGGCCGAGTACGAATTGGACGGTGGTACGTTCCCCGACCCGCGGCTGAAGAAGCGACTCGGGAAGGTGCTCGGCGACCTGGGGCAGCGGCTCGGTAAGTACGGTGCCGTTGGCGTGCCAGGACTGGGCCGCGACCAAGGCCGCCTACCGGTTCTTCGACAACCCGCGCGTCGATGAGGGCGTCATCCCGGGCGGGCACTTCGCGGCCACCGCGGCGCGGTTCGCCGCGACCGCCGGGACGATCCTGGTGCTGCACGACACCACCGAGTCCAGCTTCCAGCGGGACACGCCCGAGGCGATCGGTTCGCTCTCGCTCATCAAAGGCCGGCACGCGACGTACACCGCCTGTGGGGTGATCGTGCACTCCAGTCTGGTGCTGACGGCCTCCCGCTGGGTCTGGCGGCCGTGAAGTTCTGGACCCGCAAGAAGTTCAAAGGCACCAACGCGCTGAAGAGGCGGATCAACCCCACGCGCGTCCCCATCGACCGGAAGGAGAGCGTGCGCGGGGGTCGAGAACCTCAAGCAGTCCGCACAGCAACTGGGCGAGCCGTCCCGGTGTGTTCACATCGGGGACCGCGAGAGCGACATCTACGAGTTGTTCGGTGCGGCCCACGAGGGGGGACGCACGTCTCGGTCCTCACCTGTGTGAACCGGTTGGCCGGGAGCGGGAGTACGACGGTGTCCAAGACGATGAGCCCCGATCCGATCCGCGGTGAGCACGAGGTCGACGTTCGAGACGACCGGGGCCGGGCCTCCACGGCGCGGGTCCAGTTGCGGTTCTGTCGGGTGACGGTGCATCCGCCGGTGGCCAAGCGGACGCGCTACCCGGCGCTGGCGCTGGCCGTGATTCGTGCCCACGAGCGGGGCACGCCCGCGGGTCGAGACCCGATCCGGTGGAACCTGCTCACGGACCTACCGGTGTCGGACCTCGCGGCCGCGATCGAGAAGTTGGGGTGGTACGCCCAGCGCTGGAAGGCGGAGACGTATCACAAGGTGCTGAAGTCGGGGTGTCGGGCCCCGCACGCCGAACGGCGGACGAACCTGTTGGCCGTGTGCTGCATCGTCGGGTGGCGCGTGTTCTGGGTGACGATGGCCAACCGCGGGACCCCCGAAGCCCGAGCCGAGGTCGCCCTCACGGGGACCGAGATCGCGATCATCGATCGGTTGGCCACGGGCACGGCACCGAGTCCCGAGACCCCGCCCCCGACGCGGACGGTCACCCAGTACCTCGTGGCGGTTGCGAGGTTGGGTGGCTACTTGGCACGGGCGAGCGACCAGCCGGGCAACAAGGTACTCTGGCGCGGCCTCACCCGACTCACCGATATCCACCTCGGGTACGAAATGCGCAACCGAGTTGTGGGTAATTGAACACTTCGCAGAACGCTTACTCGGAAGCGTCGATAGCGGCAACGCACGGTCACCTGCCGTCATCATCTACTACAACGGCGACCGCATCGACTCCGCTCGACTCCTCGACGCCGCCGGCAACGGCCTACTTCGTCGAACGGAGCAGCCGTGATCCGCTCCTTCTCCGGGCTCATGCCGGAGAACCTGGCCAACTACGATTCGCAAATTGGAACTGCGAAATCCGCCATCGTCGGGCAGATCGCCCGCTTGGTGCGGAAAGCGGGCCTCGACTACGAGGGCTGGCGGTACGTCGCCTAGCAGGTGCGGAGGGAGTGCGACCTGAAGCCTGCCAGGAAGGGGAAGAAGCTGCCGAAGGTGTTGACGGCCGTCGCCTTCGCCAAGTTCTACGCCGTGGTGGGCAAGGCCCAATGCCCTTCAGTTAAGCGGAAAGCCGGTGCCTCCTTGGTATTGTGGGGTTG
>NZ_JBHYGG010000052.1:0-19156 GCF_051859125.1 Gemmata sp. | reverse complement strand
GAGGGGCAACGTGAACCCTCGCTCGGCGCTCGGGCTCGGATCCGACCACCACGGTTCCGGTTCAATCGGATCTGGTATCACGCCCCCCGCTCGCCCGGACCCGGCAGGGCGCCGCCGGGTCGGTCTCACACCGCGGCCATGACCAGCGCGCCGTTCTGCCCGCCGAACCCGAAGCTCGTCGAGAGCCCGTACCGGACCTTCCCCTCGCGGGCCGTGTTCGGGATGTAGTCCAGGTCGCACGCCGGGTCCGGGTTCGTCAGGTTGATCGTCGGCGGGTACACCTGGGTGTGCAGGCTCAGCGCCAGCGCCGCCGCCTCGATGGCCCCGCTCGCCCCGATCGAGTGCCCGATCATCGACTTGATCGACGACAACTGCACCGTCTTCGCCCGGTCGCCGAACACCCGCTTCACCGCCGCCGTCTCCATCGCGTCGTTCAGCTTCGTGCTGGTGCCGTGCGCGTTGATGTACCCGATGTCGCGGTGGTCCACGTGCGCTTCCGTGAGGGCGCTCTGGATCGCCCGCGCGCCGCCCCGACCGTCCGGGTCCGGCTTGGTCACCGAGTACGCGTCGAACGTGCTGCCCCAGCCGAGCACCTCGGCGTAGATCGTCGCGTTGCGGGCCCTCGCGCGCTCGTACTCCTCGAGCACGAGGACCGCCGCCCCCTCGCTGATGACGAACCCGTCGCGGAGCCGGTCGAACGGCCGGGACCGGGCCTCGGGGGCCAGGTTCGTCTGCTTGCTCAGCGTGCCCAGCGCGGTGTACGCGAGGAGCATGAGCGGGTCGATGCGGCTGTCGGCCCCGCCCGCGAGCATCACGTCGGCGTCCCCGCGGGACACGAGCCGGTACGCCTCGCCCACGGCCTGGGTGCCGGCGACGCACGCGGTCACCACGGTGTTGTTCGGCCCCTGGCAGTTGTACGCCATCGAGATGTGCGCCGCGGCCATGTTCGGCAGGTACTTCAGGAGCCACAGCGGGAACAGCGGGGAGTCGGCCCGGCCCGGGTCGGCGAGCCGGCTCGGGTCGAACTCGCCGGTCTCCTGGCACGCGCGGGCCAGCATCGGCGCGAGTTCGCCGAGGTCCATCGGGATGAGCCCGGCCCCCATGACGACGCCGAGCCGCTCCGGGTCCATGTTGTCCGGGGTGAGCCCGCTGTCGGCCACGGCCAGCCCGGCGGCCCCGACCCCGAACCGCGCGGCCCGGCCCATCACCTTGACCGACTTGCGGAACCGGGCCGGGAGGTACGGCTCCGGGTCGAAGTCGTGGACCTCGCCGGCGATCTTGATGGGGTGGTTCGACGGGTCGAACGAGCGGATCGGCCCGACGCCGCTGTGGCCGTCGACGCACCCGTTCCAGAACGCCTCCCGGCCCACGCCGTTCGGTGCCACGACCCCGATCCCGGATATGACGACACGGCGCATGACACGACCCCGCACGCCCCGACCGCACGACGAATCGTGCGGATCGAACTCGCAATCCGTCGCGCCCTCGGTCCCGACCCTGATCCGAACACGCGGGCCGGGGGAGGGGGTGGGAACCGGTTGTCGGCGGGCGCGGACGGGAACTTGACCCACACTTCCCAACTCCCCCATCTTCTGTGAGTTTAGGCCGCGCACGTCTCTCATGCAATCCTCCAGGCGTAAACGGCCCAGTCCGCCCACCCGGCCCCGCACTCGGGCGCGGCAAAGGCGGAATAAACGGACCAGCGGTCCCGACCCAACTTGCCACGTTCCCAACTTCTGGACATCGACGCACACGTCGGGCCATCTTGCGTGGCTCGCCGGGCTTCACGCACTACCCCGTCACCCGCAGGGTCGCAATGGCGGCCCCGCTCGCGCGACCGGCAGAGTCGCGCGCCGCGGGCGGGGCGCCCGCGGCCGGGGCCGGGCGATTGCGGAGCGGATTGTTGTGCCGCGGGCCGCGGCGGGGGTAGGATGGAGCGACACCTGGGAACGGAAGGGCGCACCATGGGGCGGTTGATTGCTGCGGTCGGGGCGTGTGGCCTGGGCATCGCGTTCGCGGCCGCGTCCGGGGCCGCGCCGCCGCCGCCGCCGACCCCCGCGGGCCTCGCCGAGCAACTCGGGTCGGAGCAGTTCGCCGAGCGCGAGGCCGCGTCGGCCGCCCTGGAGCGGCTCGGGGCCGCCGCGATCCCGGCGCTGCGGGCCGCGGCCAACGGGAGCAGCCCGGAGGCCCGGGACCGCGCCCAGGCGCTCCTCACCCGGCTGACGCGGCTGTCCGAGAGCCGGGCCCGCCTCGCGGCCCGCCGCGTCGCGCTCGAGTACCGCGACGTGCCCCTCGGCTCGGCGCTCAACGACCTGAGGACCCGTACCGGGCTGAACGTGACGCTCGACCCGCTGCGGGTCGAGAACCCGCTCCGCAAGGTCACGTGCGTGACGGGCGAACTCCCCGTGTGGGAGGCGCTCGAGGCGTTCTGCGCCGCCGCCGGGGTCCGCGAGGCGTTCCGGACCGACGTCGACGTTCCGAAGCCGTCCTCGATGCGCCGCGGGTTCGTGCCCCCGCCGGCGGCCCCGGGCGCCGAGGCGGTGCCCGTCGTCCTGATCGACGGCGCGCCGGACCGACTCGCCGGCACCCGGTCGGGCGCGGTGCGGGTGCTCGTTCTGCCGGCGGCGTTCCCGGGCCACCGGGTCACGCTCGGCACCGGCGACCTGACGCTGGCCCTCGACGTGACGCCCGTCCCGGGCCTGGGCTGGCAGGAGGTCGTCGGCGTGAAGGTCCACAAGGTGATCGACTCGGAGGGCCGGGCCGGCGGGGCCGGGACCGAGAAGAACCCGACGCCGACGCACGACCCGACCGGCACGGTCGTGTTCGCCCGCCCCGGCGTGGCGCTGCGGTTCGACGCCAACGGGAACTCGATCCCGCCCGAGTCGCTCCCCAACGCGCGGGTCGTGACCGTGCCGCTGAGGCTGGGCACCCCGTCGGCCCGGTCGCTGAAGCGGCTGGAGGGGTCGGTGTTCGCGGAGGTCCAGGTGCCGAACCAGCAGTTGATCGTGGTCGAGCACCCGGAGAAGCGGCTGAATGCGGCGTTCGAGGGGCCGGGCGAGGTGCGGTTCACGGTGCTGGAGGTCAGGGCCGCGCCGGGGCCGGGCGGCCTGGGCACGGTGAGGGTGCAACTGGAGCACCCGTCGGACTTCGGGCTCACCGCCCGCAAGCGGGGGTTCAACAACTTCGGGTGGCCGGAGGCCCCGCGGCCCGGGGGCCAGGGGAACCGGGTGGAGGCCTACGACGCCGCGGGCCAGCCGCTCCCGGCGGCGAGCAGCGCCTCGACGAGCTTCAGCAACGACGGCACGTTCCTGACGCACACGTACACGATGACGTTCCGCCCGGGCCAAGGGCTCCCGGCGAAGCTGGCGGTCGTGGGGCCGAAGCTGGTGACGGTCGAGGTGCCGTTCGCGCTCGACGACGTGCCGCTGCCGTGACCGGGCGAAGAGGAGTGATCCGAAGAGGAGTGATCCGCAGATTACGCAGATGGACGCGGATTTGAAGACAGAGAACCGAAGCTGGTGCCGCCAGTATTCGACTGATCGCTGACTTCTGTCCTCTGGTTTTTGTCGCTTTGTTGAAATCCTCTTGGGGCATGCCCGCAGTGGTTGGCGGGCCGCCACGGAGGGCGGCCCCTACAAACCAAGCCTCTGGTAGGGGCCGTCCTCCGTGGCGGCCCGCGTGAGGCGGACGATTTCACCACATCAGTTTCTTGTCTCTAAAATCTGTGTCTTCTGTGTAATCTGTGGATCGCTCTCTGCTCTGCTGTCACTACTGCTCTTCTGTCTTCGAATCTGCGTCCATCTGCGTAATCTGCGGATCAACACTCTTCATTCTCTACGCCGGGAGCGCCTTCCCCTTAGCGGCGAGGATGCGGCCGAGGTTGTCGGCCGAGAGCCGCGGGTCGTCGGTCAGCAGCGCGCCGAGTTCGGTCAGCACGAACCCCTCCAGGTCGTCGCCGGTCCACCCGTCGGCCACGAGCCTCCCGCCGATCTGCTCCAGCGCCTTGTCGCGGAGCTTGTCGGTCCGGCGGGTGAGGGTGCCCTCGTTCAGCCCGAACAGCTTCGCCGCGTCCCGCTGGCTCATCCGGTACCGCCACCGCAGCCCGAGCAGCAGCCGCTCCTCGTCGTCGATGGCGTTGAGCCACTCGCGGGCCGCCTGCACGAAGGCGTCGTGCCACCGCGGGGCCGTGTCGGCGGTCGAGCGCGCCGGGTCCATCGGGATCGCGTAGTCGTCGTCCGGCAGCGCCGTCACGCCGGAGTTCTGGCGGAGCTTCGACAGGTGCCAGTTCTGGAACACGCGGATGAGCCACGGGGCGAGCGGGCGGTGCCCGTCGTACCGGGCCAGCACCGGCAGCGCGTCGTCCGACTCGGGGGCGATCAGGTTGCTCCAGAACTCGGTGACGGCCGTGTCCTGGCGCTCCTCGTCCCGCGGGTACAGGCGGACCGCCCTGGCCCGCAGCGCGTCAACCAGGAGGCAGTCGCTGCGGCCCGTGCGGGCGCCGAACAGCAGCTCCCACGCGGCGTTCTGCCCCTCGAGGCACCCGACGCACACGGCCCAGTCGACCGCGTACAGCCCTTCGAGGAACGCGGCGAACGGGACCGGCTCGGGGCTCTTCGGCAGCAGGATGCGGTACGACCGTTCGAGGTGCGCGAGGAACTTCGCCTCGGGGACGCGGACCGCCGGCACCTGGAGCCGGACGAAGTGGTACAGGAGCGCCGCGCGGCCGCGGTCCGCGGTTGTGAGTGCCGGCACGGTTGGAGGAGTCGTCACGAATGCCGTCCCGGGTCGAGAGCGTGTTGCCAGCGCGGCCGCATTCATATCACACCACCCGGGGCGAAGACTCTTACTCTCCGACGCCAGGAGTTTCGCGTTTCGAGTTGAAGGTTTCGAGTTCGGTTCCGGTCCGGGTGCGCTCCGGCGGAAACCGCAACTCTGAACTCGAACCTCGAAACTCCTCCGTTCCGGTAATGCGATTCGGGCTCCGTTGACAGGACACGGATTCCGCGCGGCCGCGGGCCAGATTATTCTACGGTTCCCCGCGCGGCCGCCAAAACCGGCCCCCTGCCCCGGGACGCACGCCATGACCTACCACGCGCGACACTACGCCACCGGCCGGCCGGTCGCGATCTCCGTTGAGGGCGGCCGAATCGCTGCGGTCGCCGAGTCGCACGAGAACCCGACGCGGTGGGTCGCGCCGGCGTTCTGCGACCCGCAGATCAACGGGTGCCTCGGGATCAGCTTCAACTCGCCCGCGCTCACCGCCGACGAGGTCCGCGCGGTCATCGCGACGTGCTTGAAGCACGGCATCGGCGCGTTCCTCCCGACCCTGGTAACCACCAGCGACGCCGCGTTCACGCACGGGTTCTCGACGCTCGCGCGCGCCGTCGACGCGGACCCGGAACTCGCGCGGCGGCTCCCGGGGTTCCACCTCGAAGGGCCGTACATCTCGAGCGAGGACGGCGCGCGCGGCGCGCACCCGCTCGAACACGCCCGCGACCCGAACTGGGACGAGTTCCGCCGCTGGCAGGACGCGGCCGGCGGGCGGATTCGGATGGTCACGCTCGCGCCGGAACGGGCCGGCGCGCTGGCGTTCATCGAGAAGCTCGCGGCGAGCGGCGTCGTCGTCGCCATCGGCCACACCGCCGCGACCGGCCAGCAGATTCGCAACGCCGTTTCCGCCGGCGCGCGAACGAGCACCCACCTCGGCAACGGCGCGCACGCGGTGCTCCCGCGGCACGACAACTACGTCTGGGAGCAACTCGCCAACGACGGGCTGTGGGCGAGCATCATCACCGACGGGCACCACCTGCCGCCGGCGGTCGTGAAGTGCGTCGTGCGCTCGAAGGGGGTGGCCCGCACCCTGGTGACGTGCGACGCCGGGAGCCTCGCGGGGAGCCCGCCGGGCCGGTACACGGCTTGGGGCGCGGACCTGGAGGTGCTCCCGAGCGGGAAGATCGTGGTGGCGGGCACGCCGTTCCTGGCCGGCAGCGGGCGGTTCACCGACGCGTGCATCGGCCCGCTCGTTCGCGCCGCGGGGGTGACCCTCGGCGACGCGATCGACATGGCGACCGCCCGCCCGCGGCAACTGCTCGGCCTGCCGGTCCACACGCTCGACCCGGGCCAGCCGGCCGACCTGGTGTTCTTCGACTACGAGCCCGGCGGCGACCTGCGGGTGACGGGGACGGTGTAGTGCGGTTTCACGACGTGTGTCGCGGGTTGGCGGGCCGCCACCGAGGGCGGCCCCTACCTGGCAGAAAGCGCTTGGTTTGTCGGGGCCGGCCTCCGCGGCTGCGGGGCTCAAGATGCCGCCCTCAGCGCGGCGCCTTCGCGGCCGGGGGGCGCTTGACTGTGATGGTGACGTCGTTCTTCCCCGCGACGATCTCCTGCGTCAGCGGCGTCTTCACCGGGTCGCCGTACACCTCGTCCACGGTCGGCGGGTTCCCGTACCCGGTGTCCTTGCCCACGACGACCACCTTGTAGTCGCCCGCCGGCGCGCCCTGGCCGTCGCCGAACTTCAGTGCGAACGTGCCGTCGCCCGCGATCGCGCCGGAGGCGTTCACCCCCTTGGTCTTGCTGTTGAACGTGACCGACCCGCCCTGGACCGGGCTGCCGTCGTCGTACACCACCTTCCCGGTGACGGGCTCCAGGCTGTTGCCGCAGCCGGCGATTGGGAGCGTGAGCGCGCAGGCGGCGAGCAGCGCGAGCCGGCGCGGGGAGGGTGTGAACCGTGTCATGGTGTGCCTTGCTTGTGTGTGTGGCGGGCGAAGTGGGGCGTAAGCGAGCAGCCGCCCGCGGCCGGTGCCGGGGCGGCTGCTCGCTCGGTGCGTCGGGACCTCGGCGGGCCGTTACGGGAGCGGGTTGTCGGCGCGCCCGTCGCGGCGGTCGGCGGCGAGGAGCGTCGCCTCCGTGCTGGTACTGTTGTTCACGCTCCGCACGCTGCCGTCGCCCAACACGAACTGGCACACGCCGGTGTGCCAACTGCCGAGCTTCGTCTGGTAGCGCGTTGCCGGGTCGTCGTCTTTCGGCCCCGTCCCCAGGGTAGCCTTCGCGTTCCGGACCACCATCCACGTCTTGTAATCGCTGACGTGCCAGTAGCCCCAGGTGCCCTCGCCCACGTTGGCGACCTTGCCGAGGCCGCTCGCGGGGACGTGCTTTTCGCCCAGCAGCGTGGTGTTCGAGAGCCCGTCGGTGACGCTGGCGAACGAGGTGCGGCTCTTGCGGCCGGTGTTCCCGGCGGTCGGCAGCGGGTCGGTCGGGTAGATCAGCATGCCCCAGTGCTCGGCCGAGCTCGCCTCGAACCGGTCGGCGTCCTGCGACCCCTCCCGGTTCCCGGTCGCGACGTAGTCCGTCGCCGGCCCGAGGGTGGTCATGGCGTTCCCGCTGCCGCGGATGCTCGGGCAGAGGAACGTGTTCACGACCGATTCGTTCGCCAGGAGCTGGGTGTTGTTGGTGCCGGACGTCATCTCCGCTGCGAGGTTGAACTTGTTGTACAGGTTGCCCTGCTCGATATAGGGCAGGATCAGAACGAAGTGCGTCGCGTACTTGTCGCCCATGACCGCCGGGGGCAACTGCTGGATCGAGTCGTGGTACCCGTGGTACGCGATGCCGAGTTGCTTGAGGTTGTTCGCGCACTTCATGCGGGCCGCGGCCTCGCGCACCTTCTGCACCGCGGGCAGTAACAGCCCGATCAGAATCGCGATGATGGCAATGACCACCAAGAGTTCAATCAGTGTGAACCCGGCCCGCGACCGGAGAATCTTGCGGAGAGGCATGATTACCTCAAAGAGGAGAAATAGGTGAGAACAATTACGATCGGTGCTGGCACCGAAATAACCAGCCGATCCTCATTCATATTATTCGTGCAAAGGGGTGGGAGTACCCTAACAGATTAAACATTTCTACCAGTTCTTATTAAATTCAAATTACTAACACTTCTCCAAGTGATGCAGCCGGGTGTCGGTCGCGCTCCCCGGAGCGCCGGCGGATACGATAACCCGTGCGGCCCGGCGGTGGGCCGGTTCCCAACTCCGGACCCGTGCCATGCGATACGCCCCGCTCCTGATCGCCCTCGTTGTCGTTGTGCCCGCGGTCGTCACGGCCGCCGCGCCGCCGGACGCGTGGCCCGCGTTCCGCGGCACCGGCGACAGCGTCTCCGAAGCAAAAGAGCTGCCGCTCGCGTGGTCCGCGACCGAGAACGTCGCGTGGACCGCCGAGCTTCCGGGGTTCGGGCAGTCGAGCCCGGTCGTGTGGAAGGACAAGGTGTTCGTCACCAGCGTCGAGGGCGAGTTCAAGGACACCCTGCACGTCCTCTGCTTCGACCTCGCGACCGGCAAGCAGGTGTGGAAGAAGACGTTCGCCGGCGCGATCAAGGTGAAGACCTCGGAGTACGTCAGCAAGGGCGCGCCGACGCCGGTTGCGACCGCGGACCGCGTGGTCGCCCTGTTCGAGAGCGGCGACTTGATCGCCCTCGACCACGACGGCAAGGAACTCTGGACCCGCTCGCTGGTGAAGGACTTCGGCCCGTTCGTCGGGCCGCACGGGCTCGGCACGTCGCCGGTGCTCGCGGGCGACGCGGTGCTCGTGCTGGTCGCGCAGGCGAAGTCGCCGTACCTCCTCGCGGTCGAGGCCGCCACGGGCAAGGACCGGTGGCGCACCGAGGACGCCTTCGGCTCGTCGTGGTCGTCGCCGGCGGTCGTGAAGGCCGGCGACGCGCTCACGGCACTGGTGACGTCCAGCGGGCTCGCGGCCGGGTTCGACGTGAAGACCGGCAAGCGGCTCTGGGAGGTCGACGGGCTCAAGGGGAACACGGTCGCCTCGCCCACCGTGTTCGGCGACATGGCGCTGATGGGGGCGAGCGACAAGGCCTCGCAGATGGTCGTGCGGCTCGACCCCGAGGCGGGCGCCGACAAGCGGGTCGCGTGGCGGTCGAGCGGCGCGACGAGTTCGTTCGGCTCGCCGCTCGTCTACAAGGGCCTCGCGTACACCGTGAGCCGCGAGGGGGTCGCCGCGTGCGTCGACGCGAAGACCGGAAAGGATCACTGGGACGTGCGGCTGCCGGCGTCGTGCTGGGCGTCGCCGGTCGGCGGGGCGGGCCGCGTGTACTTCTTCACCCGCGACGGCGTGTGCGTCGTCGCGAAGGCCGGCACCGAGTTCGAGGAACTCGCCCGGAACAAGCTGCCGATCACGGGGAAGGTGTACGGCGTCGCCGCGGTCGAGGGCGCGTTCGTCGTCCGCACCGACAGCGCGCTGGCCCGCATCGGGAAGTGACCCAGATCACGGCGCGGCCCGCGGGGCCGGCCACACCTTGGCGTACCCGTTGCGGCACCCGGTGATCACCCGCTCGCCGGCCGGGTCGAACGCGACCGACAGCACCGCCTCGGGGTGCCGGAGTGGCGGCCCGAGCGGGTGGCCGGTCCGCGCGTCCCAGAACCGGGCGGTGCCGTCCGAACTCGCGGTCGCCAGCACCCCGGCCGACGGCCCGGTCCCGAACGCCAGCGCGTTCACCCGGTCGGCGTGCAGCGGGGACCGCTCGACGGGCCGGTCCCCGGGCAGCGGCCACACGCGGACCCCCTGCCCCGCCCCGGCGGTCGCCGCCCACCGCCCGCCGGGGTCGACGGCCACCGCCGTCGCCCCCGGGTGCCGGAACGCCGTGCCGGTCTCCTTCCCACTCATCACGTCCCGGAACGCCACCCGCTCGCTCCCGGCGACGCCGAGCAGCACGCTCGTGCCGTCGGGGTGCGGGGCGGCGCACGTCACCCCGGCGACCGGCCACGCCGCGCGCCGCCCCGCCCCCTTCTCGCCGTCCAGCGCCCACAGACCGAACTCCCCGGCGGCCCCCTCGGAGATCGTGAAGAACGTCGTCGCGGTCAGGAACCCGGTCCGCGAAACGCCGGCCGCGGGCACCCGCTTGAACGCCACCTTCGGGCCGGTCAGGTCGCACACCGAGAACGTCGGCCGGCCGGCGACCGCGACGAGCGCGACCTTGCCGTCGGGGCTCACCGACGCGGCGTCGATCAGGAGCGTCTCGTTGTCGTTGGGCACGATCGCGGACCGCGGCGCGTTGTCGGGCGGCCAGAACAGGAGCCGCCGCGGGGTGGCGGTCCACTCGCCCCGCCGCCGGGGGTCGAACCCGGCCCGCACCGCTTGGTCCGGGTTCGAGCCGATGCGGATCACGACCCCGGGGCCGACCGGCCGCGGCTCGGCCGGCCGCTCCGCGAGTTCGGCCAGCAGCGGGAGCCGCCACAGCGCCGACGTGCCGCTCTCGCTGCCGACCAGCAGCGCGTTCGGGGTCTTTGCGGGGAAGCACAGCGCCGCGACCGGCTCCGCGAAGTTCAGCTGCGCGCGGAAGTCGCCGGACTGCACGTCCCAGCACCGCACGGTGCCCCCGCGGTCGGCGCTGGCGCACGCGCGGCCGTCGGGGCCGAACGCCAGCGCCGTGACCCGGTCCGGGTGCCCGTGGGTCCACAGCGGCCGGTCCCGCTCGTGGATCGTCCACAGGCTCACGGCCGTCGCGCCGCCGGCCAGGAAGTGCTGCCGGTCCGGGCTCACGAGGAGCCGGAACACGGCCCCGCCCAGGTCGAACTGGTGGTACGGGGTGCGGCCGTCGATCTTGCCGTCCACGATCGGGTCGCCCACGCGCCCGGTCGCCGGCACCGGCAACCCGTGGAGGATGACCCCCTCGGTCTCGCCCGCGGTCAGGAGCATGTTGCCCATGTCACCGAAGTCGATCGCGGAGACCGCACCGGGCGGGGCGGGGGCGGGGGCGGCCGGCCCGCTCGGGAACCGCTGCAACTTCTTGGGGCCGCGAAAGTGGTGCGGGAACACCGGCGTGTCGCCCGGCCCGATCAGCAACGCGCGGCGGTCCGCGTCCCACAGGCGGAACGTGCCGTCCTCGTGCCCGGCCGCGACCAGTCGGCCCGACCCGTCGCGGCCCGGCGCGGTCGCCCCCGCGGCCCGGACCGGCGACGCCCCGTCGAACGCGAGGTCCTGGCGGACGCGCTCCCCGGTCTGCGGCTCCCACTCGACCACGTGGCCCGACTCGTAGACGGCGGTCACGCGGCCCCCGGGGGCCGGGAACAGGCCGACGACGCCGGGCCGCTCCGGGTCCGGGGCCGCGAGTTCGTGGGCCGGCCTCCCGCCGGGCACCGGACCCTCGACCGGCCAGACGCGGACCGGCCCGCCGCGGCGGCTCGCGGTGACGAGCACCCGGCCGTCGTCGACGAACAGTGCGGCGGTCACGGGGCGGGCCGGGTCGGGCGGGTCGAACCGCCGGACCTCGCGGGGGCGGTGGTCCTCCCAGGCGGCGACGTTCCGGCGAACCACCGCGGCGAGTTCCGCGTCCCCGGCCCGCTCGCTCAGGACCGCGACGCGGGCGAACTCGTCGAGGCCGGCGGCGACGCTCCCGGCCTCGCACAGCGACACGGCCCGCTCGAACGCGGTCAGCGCCGCGCCGCGCTCGGCGAGGTTCTTGGCGAGGACCGCGTCGCGCTCGTTGTCCTGGGCGGTCCGCCGGGCCGCCTCCTCGCCCCGGCGGGCCGCGGCCTCCTCGCGCCGGGCCTCGTTGACCCACACGAGCGCGCCGAGCGTGGTGGCCGCGATGGCCGCCAGCGCGGCGGCCGGGACCGGGTTGCGGCGGGTGAGCCGGACGGCCCGCTCCCACGACCGGGCCGGGCGGGCGACGATGGTGCGGCCGTCGAGGTGCGCCCGCAGGTCGGCCGCCAGCGCGTCCGCGGTCGGGTACCGGTTCGCCGGGCTCTTCTCCAGGCACTTCAGGCAGATCGTGTCGAGGTCGCGCGGCACGTTCGGCGCGACGGCCCGGGGGGCGCGGGGCAGCGCGTGGACGACCATCTGGAGCGTGCCGACCGCGGTCTCGCCCTCGAACGGCGGCCGCCCGGTGAGTAGCTCGTAGAGGATGGTGCCGAGGCCGTACACGTCGGTCGCGGTGCCGACCTCGCGGGTCTTACCGGCGGCCTGTTCCGGGGCCATGTAGCTCGGCGTGCCCAGCACCTCGCCGGTCGCGGTGACGTGCGACTGGCCGACGCGGGCGATGCCGAAGTCCGCGACCAGCGGGAAGCACGCGGGGTGCGTGGTGCGGGGGGCGGAACTTGAAGCCCCGCGGCCCGGCGGGTCGGGGGCCTTCGGCTCCGAACCCCGCGTTCCGTGTTCCGCACTGAGCAGGATGTTGCTCGGCTTCAGGTCGCGGTGGATGATGCCCTTGGCGTGGGCCGCGGCGACCCCGTCGGCCGTCGCGGCGACCAGCTCCGCGGCCTCGGTCGGGGTGAACCGGCGGCCGGACGCGAGCCGCTCGGCGAGGTTCCCGCCGTCCACGTACTCCATCGCGAGGTACGGGCGGCCGGCGTGCTCGCCGAACTCGTACACCTGGACGACGTGCGGGTGCCGGAGCTGCGCGACCGCCTCCGCCTCGATGAGGAACCGGGTCCGCACGCCCGGGTCGGCGAGCCCGCCCTCGGTGAGCACCTTGAGCGCGACCGTGCGGTTCAGGCGGCGGTGCCGGGCCTTGAAGACGACCCCCATGCCGCCGCGGCCGAGTTCGCCCTCGACGTCGTACCCGGGCACGTCCGGGGGCGGAACGGGGGCGTCGTCGCGCCACGCGCCGGTGGCCCCCAGCCCCGGGACCGGCGACCGCGCCTGGACCCGGGCGAGGAACGTGCTCGCGAGCGGATCGACCCACCCGGGCTTCGCCCGCGGCAGCGGCCCGGCGGTGAGCTGTTCGAGGGACTCCTGGCACGCGGCGCAGTGGTCGACGTGGCCCTCGACCGCGGCCTGTTCGGGGCCGGGCAGCGCCGCGTCGAGGAGCCGCCGCAACTGGTCCGCCGTCGGGCACTCGGTCATCGCGGCCCCACCACCCGTTGCTGGAAATTCGAACCACGAAACTCGAAGCGCTCGCGGAGTGGTGAAGGTGGTGCCCCTCACCCGCGACTCGCGGACTCGTCGCGACCTCTCCCCGTCGGAACAGGGCGAGGTGGGGCTCGCCGGTGTCGCGCCGCGCTCGTCCGCCCGCACCGCTGAGGAGAGGCGCAGGGGCAACACCTCGCCCCCCGTTTGGGGGGAGAGGTCGCCGCGCTTCGCGGCGGGTGAGGGGGAACCACGCCGGGACATCGCCGGGCACGCGAGCCGCGCCGGAGCAAGGTTCACGCCGGCCCCCTCACCCGCGACTCGCAGAGCCTCGTCGCGACCTCTCCCCCGAGACCGGGGGCGAGGTGGGGCTCGCCGGTCCCACTCCACGGTGGCAGGTCGGAGCCTGGGGCCGCGGGCGTCCCGCCCGCTGCTTGGGAACGCGAAGAGCGGCAGGCTCCGGCCGGTCTGCGTCGAGCGCGGCCCTTCACCCCGCGGCCTCTTCGAGGTCGAGCGACCGGACCTCGTCCTGGAGCATCCTCTGGACCCGGCCCTTGGCGACGTAGACCGCGGCGACCTTCATCCCGAGTTGCGCCGCCGCCTCGGCCCCGGAGAGGCCGTCGATCGCGGTCAGCGAGAAGGCGTCCCAGGTCCTCGGGTCGACCCGGAGCCGGACCTGGGCGGCCGCGGTGTCGAGCAGCTCGCGGTCGAACTCGGCTTCGAGCCGCACGACCAGGTCGTCGCGGGCCTCGACCGATTCGAGGGCGGTCCGCACGCCGGTGTCGCCGCTCCCGAGGACCGCGCGGCGCCGGGCGTCGAGCCAGTCGCTCCACGCGGCGCGGGCGACGGTCTTGAGCCACCCGCGGAAGCTCCGCCCGGGGTCGTACCGGAACGTGCGCATCTGCTTCGACACCCGCAGGAGCACGTCCTGGGCGACGTCCTCGGCGTCGGCGGCCTGGAGGTTCCAGTGCCGGCACCACCCGAGCACCTGCGGGCCGTACCGGCGGAGGAACTCCTCCCACGCGGCCGCGTCCGCGCTCGCGCCGCCGAGGCGCGCGAGCAGGGTGACGCTGGTGCGTGCGGCGGGCGTGTCCATCGGTCCTGGGCGCTCCACGGGGTTCCCGCCATTGTCCGCGGCCCCCGCCGGCGCGTCAACCGACCGTGCGGCCCGCCGTAAGCGACGCGGCCCCCGGGCGTGCCGGGGGCCGTGCTGCCGAAGCTCCGGGCTTCGCTTCTATTCTCGTGGGGCAGGCATTCTTGCCTGCCGCCAATCGCCTCACGAGGCAGGCAAGAATGCCTGCCCCACCGAACTCACCACCTCACTTCGCTTCGGCGCTCGGGGCCGACTTCAGCCCCGCGGTGTTCACGGCGGTGACGCGGTAGGTGTGCGGCTTGCCGGCCTGGGCGGTCGCGTCGGTGTACTTCAGCGGGACCAGCGGCTGCGACGGCGTGTCGCTGTACTGGAGCCCCTGGAACACCGGGCGGCCGAACGGGTTCTTCCCCGGGTCCGGGACCGTCGCCAGCACCTTCCCGTCGCGCTCGATCACGAACGCCGCCAGCCCGCTCTCCAGGTCGGCCTCGGCGGCCCACGTCAGCACGTTCCCCTTCACCGCCAGGTTGGTCGGGGCCGGGGGCGGCGACGCGTCGGCGACCTTCGTGTCCTTGACGTACTGCGCCCACGCCTTCGCGACCGCCTCGTTCGGGAGCCACGCGGCCTTGAGCGGCTCGCCGGCGAACTTCGCGGCCGGGAGCGGGTCGCCGCCGAGGACCGGGGCGAGCCACGCGGCGTCGGCCGGCACGGTCCGCAGCGGGTCGCCGGGTGCCTTCGGGAGCCGGGCCGTCAGGCAGGCGTCGAGCCACGGGACCGCGAGGTACCGCTGGTTTCCGCAGTCGTGGCTCGACAGCGGGTCCACCGCGACGCCGACGAGCCCGCCCTTGCCGCGGACCTCGTTAAAGAACGCCTCGTTCGCCGGCCACACGCCCGAGAACCGGTCCCCCTTGACGGTGACCCCCTCCTTGGTGCCGAGGTTGCACATGAGCGGCACCGCCAGCGCCGCGTCGGGCAGCGCGTGCGCCTTGATCCCGGTGCGGCCCGGCTCGGCCTTCAGCAGCGGCACGCCGGACCGGAGCCACGCGGCCGCGACCCGGTCCGGGTGGAGCAGCACCATCCCGCCGGCCCAGTGCCCGCCGCCGCTGTGGCCCCACAGCACCCACGGCACCTGCGCCAGTTCCGGGTGCCCGGACTTCGCGCCGAGGTCGGCGAGGCCCTTGCGGAACGCCGCGTCGGAGCCGTTCCGCGGGTCGCACCACTTCTGGCAGTCGGCCTTCTCGGGCTGCTCGTAGGCGGGGGACAGCAGCGCGCAGTCGTGCTTCCGGGCGAGCGCCTGCCAGTGCAGGTCGTACGCGCCGGTGAGGCCCGACTTACACGACCCCTCGCCGCACCCGTGCTGGTGGACGATCACCCCGCGGAGGGTCTTCACGTTCGGCGGCACCCAGACCGTGTAGTTCACCGCGAAGGGGAGTTCGTCGGGCTTGTCCGACGCCTCGTAGCGGACGCGGAAGTACGGCGCGTCGGCGGCCGGGAACGTGTCGTAGGGCGGCTTCTGCGCGCGTGCGTCGGGCAGCAGAGCAAGGGCGCACGCGAGAAGGGCGAGGGGGCGGAGCAGCGGAGTCACGGTCGCGGTCCTCGGGGGAGGTGGCGGGCGGGGCGGGTCATACGGATTCCGGGTGAAGCGTACCCGTGGTGTGTTCCTGCCCTCTTCCCTTGCGGGAGAGGGTGCCGCGAGTCCGCGAGCGGCGGGTGAGGGGTGGCGCCTGCTGAGTCCGGGAGGCTCGACCCCTCACCCGGCCGCGAAGCGCGGCCACCCTCTCCCGCAAGGGGAGAGGGACAGAGAAGAAGGCACCACGGGTACCGATCACCCGCGTCTGGTGTTAGCGGCTGGGGGTGCGTTCCTCGATGAACTCGAACGTCTTGTCGTCGCCGACTAGAACCGTGCCGGCCATGCGGACGAACAGGCCGGTCCCGGCGACCCCGGGGACCGCGTGGAGGGCCGCGTCGAGGGCGGCCGGGTCGGCGATCGGGCCGGTGCCGCAGTCGAGGATGCGGTTGCCATTGTCGGTGACCCCGGGCTGCCCGCCGCTCCGCCAGAGGACGGGCGACAGCCCCAGCGCCACGAGCTTCCGGTCGCACAGCGGCACCGCGAACGGCACCACTTCGACCGGGAGCTTCCCGCGGGTGCCGAGCTTCGGGACGAGCTTCTCCTGGCCGACGAGGATCACGAGCCGCCGCGACGCCGCGGCGACGACCTTCTCGCGGAGCAGCGCCCGGCCGTACCCCTTGATGAGGTCGAGGTTCGGGTCCACCTCGTCGGCCCCGTCCACGGTGACGGCGAGTTCGCCGGCCCCGGCGAGTTCGGCGAGCGGCACCCCGCACTCGACGGCGAGGCGGGCGGTCTCGTCGGACGTGGGCACCCCGCGGACGCGGATCGCCCCGGCCCGGACCCGCTCGCCGAGGAGCCGCACGAACGCCCACGCGGCGCGGCCCGACCCGAGGCCGATCACCTCCCCGTCGGGGACGAAGTCCAGCGCCCGCTCGTAGATCGTCATCGGCGAACCTTCTGCCAGGGGAGTGGTGCGTGCCCCGCGGACCCGCGGGACCGACGTGCTGCCACTTTCAGCCCGCACCCGGGCGAAGTCAACTGGTTTCCCGGCGCGGGTGGCGTCCCTGCGGATTCGGGCGGGCGGGGGACGTGAGTCCCCCGGTGGGGTGAGGATCGCGGTTCTACCGGGGGACTCACGCCCCCCGCCCGCCACGCAAGGCGCCCAGATCCCCAGGTGCGCCCGGCCGGCCAGGGCACCTCAGAGGTTGAATCTGGAGTGAGAAGCACCCCCTCGCTTGCGCTCAGGGTTCGCCAAGAAGTCGCCCGGTTTCCAGGCGAACCCTGAGCGCAAGCGAGGGGGTGGTTGCACAACCCAAGCCACCCGATGTGAAACACCGCGTCGCCCTGCCCGGCCGGCGAACCCCCGTTGACCGGGCGGGCCGGGGCGGGTATTTCCCCGGCCCTGTGCCCGACCCCGGGCCGGCCCACGTGCAAGGAAGCACACCCGTATGCCGCGACCGCACCTCTCCGCCCCGGCGGCGGCTCTCGTCGTTTTCTTCGCCGCACAGGCGCCCGCGAGCGCCCAGGACGTGAAGTGGCGGCACGACTACGCCGCGGCCCGCCGCGAGGCCGCCGAGACCGGCAAGCCGCTGCTCCTCGACTTCGGCACCGAGGCGTGCGTGTGGTGCCGCAAGCTCGACGGCACCACGTTCCGCGACCCGAAGGTGGTGCGGGTGCTCAACGACCGGTTCGTCCCGGTGAAGATCGACGCGAACAAGTACGAGAAGCTCACCAGCATGCTCGGGATCGACGGGTTCCCGACGCTGGTGCTGGCGACGCCCGACGGGAAGGTCGCGGGCCGGCACGCGGGGTACGCCGACGTGCCCCAGCTCACGGCGCTGCTCGGCAAGGCCCCGGCCCCGAACCCGCCGGCCCCCGCGGTCGTCACCGCGTCGGCCACGACGCCGGCGGTGCCGGTCCCGGTCCCGGTGGTGCCCGCGATCCCGCCCCCGGCCCCCGTGCGGCCGGCCCCGCCGATGGTCGCCGAGGAGTCGAGCGCCGACCGCCTGCTGCGGGCCCGGGAGCAGATCGACGCCGACCTCGCCGCGCTGCACCCGAAGATCGCCACCTCGCTGGAGAGGTGAGCCGAAGAGAAGAGAGTGATCCACAGATTACACAGAGGACACAGATTTCCGGACAGAAGACAGAGGACAGAGAGCAGAGCAGCAAACGGCCGGTGTCCGACTGATCTCTGACTTCTGTCCTCTGCTGTCTGAAAATCTGCGTCCTCTGCGTAATCTGTGGATAACTCTCTTCTCTGCATTCGCACCGCGAGCGACACCATGCGTTCCCTGCCCCTCGTCGCGGCACTCGTCGCCGCCGTCACCGTAACCGCAGTCGCGGCGGATGACCCCAAGCAAGCCAAGACCGAGAACGTCATCGTCGTGATGCTCGACGGCCTCAGGTGGCAGGACCTGTTCACCGGTGCCGACGAGGCGCTGCTCGACAAGGCCCGCGGCGGGGTCGCCGATGCCGCGGCCGTCAAGAAGCGGTTCTGGCGCGACACCCCCGAGGAGCGCCGCGCGGCGCTCATGCCGTTCTTCTGGGGCACCATCGCGAAAGAGGGGCAGGTCCACGGCAACAAGCTGAAGAAGAGCGTGGGCCGGGTCACCAACACCTACAACGTGTCGTACCCCGGGTACAGCGAGGTGCTGTGCGGGTTCGTGGACCCGGTCATCTACACCAACGCCAAGTTCCCCAACCGCAACGAGACCGTGCTGGAGTGGCTCCACAAGAAGCCCGAGTTCGAGGGGAAGGTCGCGGCGTTCACGTCGTGGGAGGTGTTCCCGTACATCATCAACGACAAGCGGAGCGGCGTCCCGGTGAACGGCGGGTACGCGCCGCTCAAGGGCGTGCCAGACTCGCCCGAGGTGCGGCTCCTCAACCAACTCACGGCCGAGACCCCGCTCGCCGGCGAGGAGACCCGGTACGACGCCTTCACGTTCCGCGCCGCGATGCTCTACTTGAAGGCGAAGAAGCCGCGGGTCGCGTTCATCAGCTTCGACGAGACCGACGCGCAGGGCCACGCCGGGCGGTACGACCGGCTGCTGCACGGCGCGCACAAGAACGACGCCTTCCTCAAGGAACTCTGGGAGACCGTGCAGTCGCTGCCCGAGTACAAGGGGAAGACGACGCTGATCGTGACCACCGACCACGGCCGCGGCGACGCGCCGGTCGAGTGGAAGAACCACGGTGCGAAGGTCGCCGGCGCGGAGTTCTTCTGGTTCGCGATCCTGGGGCCGGACACCCCCGCACTCGGCGAAATGACGGACACCGAGTTCACGCAGACGCAGGTGGCCGCGACCGCCGCCGCCGCACTGGGGTACGACTACGCCGCCGCAGTCCCCAAGGCCGGCAAGCCCATCGCCGGGGCGGTCAAGGCGGGGCCGTAGTGGCGAGCGACGCGGCGGCACACGGTCGTCCTCGTAGACGCTGGTCGGCCCGTGACGCGGAACGAGAAGCCGGCGGCAACACCTCTCCCCCGGTCCGGGGGGAGAGGTCGCGACGAGGCTCTGCGAGTCGTGGGTGAGGGGGCACTCCACCTGCACCGGCGGGCACGCCTCCCCGGTGACCGGCACGCGTGGCACCCCCTCACCCGCCGCTCGAAGACTCGCGGCGACCTCTCCCCCCGGACGGGGGGC
>NZ_JBHYGG010000051.1:0-19298 GCF_051859125.1 Gemmata sp. | reverse complement strand
GCGCAAGGGCTGGCATCCTACCCACAACCACCGCTATCGTGAAGAACCTCTATTGTGTTACACCTTTGCGGGTGCCCCGCTCCCGCCCCCGTTCACCACGGTTTGCGACGCGGCCACGTTGAGCTGTGCCAGGATCACCGGCGCTTGCAACTTGCGGACCCGGGCCAGCTCCCGGACTGCCTCGGTGAGCCGCTTCTGGGCACGGGACAGGGCCGCGTCCAGGTGCGCCCGGTCCCGCGGGACCGCCGGCGGGCGGACCGCCAGTTCCAACTCCAGGGCGTGGGTCGCCAGCCACCCGTTGATCACCCGCCGGGCCAACAGCACCTCCAGCACGGTCGGCTTCTCGCCGAGCAGTTCGTCGATGAGCGCGCTAACCTTCTCTGCGATGCCGGCCATCCAGACGACGTCGCCCGCCGCGGCCATGTGAACCAGTTGGTGGGTGGCCTGTACCCCCAGGTCGCCGATCCAGTTGGTCCAATTTCGATCGCGGATGAGCACCCGCAGGCGTGCTTGGGCACCGGCATCGCCCGCCCGGGACTTGGCGAACACTTCGGCCGCCTCGGCGTCGGCTTCGGGGGCGGTGTAGTTGACGAGCGGCCCTGGCCCGGCAGCGTGCTGCGTCTCCAACGCGCGGATGGCGTCCTTCAACAGTGCCACGTCGCGTTTCATGCGCCATTCCCCCCGGCGGTGTTTGTGGTAGCCCAGCGCCGCGAGCAACCCGTCACTCGCGACCCGAAGTTCGGCGTTGGCGTCCCGGGCCAGGGTGAGCACGTCGTCGATCCGCCCGCGGACGTCCGAGCGGGCCTGTCGGGCGAGCCCGCGGAGGTGCCTCAGCCGACGTTGCAGCCGACCGAGTTGGTCGGCCATCACCGCGCCGAAGCCCGGCACGAGGCGGTCGTGCTGAGCCGCGAGGTACTCCTTGACCGGCTTGCCGTTCACGCGCCGGCACCGGTAGAGGTACCATCGGTTGCCGTGCCGCAGCTCCCACCCCATATCGCGCTCCCGTGTACTACACCTTTGCTCGGTGCCCCGCTCGACCGACCCGGTCAGTCTGAATCGCTCTTTTCACGCGCGGGAGTGCCCGCTGAAAGTGCGGCAGCGACTGTCGCTCGCTCGGCGGGCGACAGCTGCTTCAACAACGTCAGAAGTGCGGACAGAAGCCCGGACGGGGGGGCGTCGGCAACATCCTCTGTCGAGTTGGTGCAACCGGTGGTGCAACCGGATTGCGAGGACGCCGGAGCAGCTTGATTTGTAGATGAGTTGACGGGGTGCCCGTAGGTTCGCAACGAAGAGGTCAGGGGTTCGACTCCCCTTCGCTCCACTCCACAAACCTCTGGCACTGCCAGGGGTTTGTTGCATTTCGGCCCGCGACCGTGCCCCTCCGCCGGCTCACTTCGGTTCGATCACCCCGCCCTCCCATTCGACCCGGCACCCCGGTTGGGCCTTCGCGAACGCCGCGACACCGGTCCTCGTCACCTTCGTCGCCCTCAAGAAGATCGACGAGAGGCTGTCGCCGTCCATGAGGTGCGCCAGTCCCGCGTCCGTCGTCGGGGTCCGGTCCAGGTACACGATCGAGAGCCGCTTGAAGTCCTTGAACACCGCCAGCCCGGTCGCGGTCACCCCGGTGCGGGCGAGGTTCAGTTCCTTCAGGTCGATGCACTCCTTGAAGTACGCGAGCCCGGCGTCGGTGACTTGCGTCGAATTGAGGTCGAGGGCCGTCAGGAACTTGAGCCCCTTGAGGTGCTCCAGCCCCGCGTCGGTTAGCCGCGAGCAGCCCCCGAGGCCCAGGCCGCGGAGGCCGGCACAGTTCTTGAAGTGGACCAGCCCCGCCCCGGTGATTTTCGTCTCGTCCAGGGTGAGCTGGGTCAGGGTCCGGTACCCGTCGAAACACGCGAGCCCGGCGTCGGTGACCTGTGAGGCGGTCAGGTCCAGGTGGGTCAGGTTCCCGCACCACTTGAAGTTGGCCAGCCCGGTGTCGGTGATCGTCGAGTGCGGGAGGTCGAGCCGGGTGAGGTTCTTGCACCCGTTGAACCGGGCCAGGTCCACGTCGGTGACCCGCTCGCCCACGAGACTTAGGCCCGTCAGGCGGAACGCCCCCTTCGGCAGGTCGGCGGGGTTCTTGGTGTCGGTGTCGCCGTCGTCGAACCGCACCGCCCCCCCGAGTTTGATCGCCCACTCGGCCCCGAGGCGGTCGTCGAAGGGCGGGGCAACTTCCTTGACCGGATCGGGTCCGGGCGCAGGTGCTTCGGCTCTGCCGGGCGGGGCCGCGGTGACCGGCGATCCGTCGGGGGCCGTCGCGGGGGACTCGGTGCCGTCGCGGTTTCGGTTCGCGACGACCACCAGAACCGCGAGCACCGCCAGTGCGATCCCGGCACCGACCAGGAACCCGCGGCCCGGCTTCCGCGGGACCGCGGCGGGTTCGCCACTTTCCGATTGCCGCGGCTCGGGGACCGTCGGCTCGGCGCGAGCCGCGGGGGGGGTGGCTCCGGCCGCGATCGCCCGCAGCGCCTCGGCGACCGCCCCGGCGCTCGCGGGCCGGTCCGCGGGGGCCTTCGCGAGGAGCCTCATCGTCAGGGCACTCAACGGGGGCGGCACGGCCCGGTTCCGTTCCGCCGGATCGGTCGGCGTGTGCGTCGCCACGGCCGTCAGCGTCGCGGGGGTGTTCTTGCCGGTGAACGGCTGCCGCCCCGTCAGCATTTGGTAGAGCACGACGCCGAGGCTGAACAGGTCGCTGCGGGCGTCCACGGGCTCGCCGGTCGCCTGCTCGGGGCTCATGTACGCGGGCGTGCCGATGATCGCCCCCGGCGCCGTCACCGCGTCCGCCGGGTCGCCGTCCGCCCCGGCCCGCGCGAGGCCGAAGTCGAGCACCTTGACGTGCCGGGACGGGCCCTCGAGCCAGACGTTCGCGGGCTTGACGTCGCGGTGGACGAGACCGGCGGCGTGCGCGGCCGCGAGCCCCTCGGCGATCTCGCGGGCGACCCGCACCGCCTCCCCGACGGGGAACGTCGGGCCGGCGGCGAGGGCGTCGGCGAGCGACTCCCCCTTCAACAGGGGCATCGTGATGAACGGGACGCCCTCTTCCCCGACCTGGTGGATGGCGACGATGTGGGTGTGCTCGACCGCCGCCTGGGACCGGGCCTCGCGGAGGAACCGGGCCCTCGCGGTCGGGTGGCCGGCGAACTGCGGGAGCATCACCTTGAGCGCCACGTGGCGACGCAGGGCCGGGTCCTCGGCCCGGAACACCGCGCCCATCCCGCCCGCCCCGATCAGCCCCAGGACGCGGAACGGCCCGAGGCGGCCGAGTTCGTCGGGGTGCTGCGGGGGAGCGAGGAACGGGAACTCGCCCGACCGCGGAAGGCCGGCCGGGGCGACGAGCGTTTCATGGGTGGCGGCCCCGCCCGAGGAGCCCGAGAAGCCGGCGAGGCCGGAAACGGTCTCCGGCACCGACGCGCGCGCCACCAGTCGGCCGCACCCGGGGCAATTCACGACGCTCGTTCCCGCACTCGCAGCGGTACTCACGGCCGTGCGGCAGGTGGGGCAGATGACGTCCTGAGCAACCATATCCAGCCCCCGGCGAGAAGTTGGTGAACGGGGCCATTGTGCGTGCCGTTGCGGGCCAGATCAAGCAGATCGCGCACCCCGGGAACGAGGGTGCGATGCCGCGAGTCGCACGGATCGAACCCCGGTCAGCATCAGCACCAGGGGACGGAACCTGGGACGGGCAGAGGTCCGCAGAGGGAACACGCGGCCGGTTCGATACGTCCTTCTGGCCACGGGATCAATTACCGTGGAACCGCACAACGGTTGCTTGGTTCCGCATTCGCGTGATGGTCCGACTCTTCTTCATCTGTTAACGTTCTCGGAGGCAACTCTTGCTCGGTTTCCGGGCAGCAATCGGGTGGCAGGGGGCCGAAACGGGTCCGGGGGGACAAATGGCAAGATGTTTCCGGTAGGTGCTTTGCGACTGATGCGAGTGAATTTTGGTGCGCGTGGCACCGGGCTTGCTTTCCATCTTCCGCCCGCGAGATTTCGGGCCCGGCCCTGGGTTTCACGGGAAGTGTCGCACGGATGCGGCGCTCGAAGTGATGGATCGCTATTGCCTTGGTCCTACCACGCTTTCCGGCCAGGCTGGGCACGGACGGACAACCGCCTGCCCAGCCGTCCCGGTCTCTCCTGTCGTTGCCGTTCGTCCGCCTCAAAGCGTGACGAGGCAACACAATCCGAATTGACTGAACCTCCCTTGGGGCCAGGGCACGCGGGTGCTGTTTGGCAAAGTGGGGATCGCGCCACGCACCGTTCTCCGCTGTCGCCTTGACCGGATAGTTCAGTATGTTAATTTAAAAAGTAATGAATTCAGTCGAATCCCTGGCGGATTGTTGCAGGGGCTGTACATTGAGTTCGGATGAGAATTGCTGCCAACCGGAGATGTGCTAATGTCGCTGCTTCGCCTTGCCCCGTTCGCTGTGCTCGTGCCGGTTGCCGTCCTCGCTCTGAACGTTCCGTCAGTCCGGTCCGCCGTCGTCGGGGTGTTCCAGGTCGGGCAGTTGCGGGGGGAGTTGAACTCCGAGTTGGAGCTGGGCGAGCGCCTCGAACTGGTGAACGTCGAGATCCAGAGGCGGATCGCGATCAAGGAGCAGCTGGTCGGAGACCTGATCGCGGGCCGGACCACCCTGGCGTGCGTCACCGAGCAGTTCCTCGCACTGAACCAGGGGCGGCCCGAGTACATGCGGGTCATCCGCGTGACCTACCCTGGGGTCACCGACTTCGAGAAGTCCGCCCACAACGTCATCGGCTACACGGAAGGGGAACTGGGCCGCTACCCCGCGGCCCAGCAGGACGAGGTGCGGCGGCGGCTCCAGGCCGAGCTCCGCGACCTGTTCCGAACCTCTGCCGGGGCGGCGAACTGAGTCTGCGCCTCGCACGCTCGGGCGGTCCATGCAGCGTTTCCCGCGGGCGGACCAACGGAAATGTCGTTGAAACAAAATGACGGGCGCACGCGCGATTAAGGCTTGAAACGTGTGGGGTGACGGTTTATGATCGCCCGAGATACCTCATGCGAGACAGGACCTGTGCCCCCCTCGTCCTTCGGGCGAGAGGCTTCACCTGAGGACTTCCCATGGTCGCCCGCCGTGCCGGAACCGTCTCCGCTGCCACACTTTTTGGGCTCGTACTGAGCCTCGTGTTCACCGACCTCGTCGCCCCGCGGTGGGTCCAGGCGGTCGGGCTCGACGTCTGGAACATCGGCACCCTCCGCGATGAGGTGCGGGGGCACGACGAGCAGGCGGCCATCGTCGAGGCCCAGCGCATCCGCATCATCCGCGAGGCCGAGGCCTCGGGCCGGGTCGCGGAGCGGCTCGCCGCGGGGAAGATTTCGCTCGCGGCGGCCGTCGACGAACTGGAGCCGACCCTGCGGCACCGCGTCGGGTTCGAGTGCGCGTGGCCCAACGACCGGCCCCCGACGTTCCGCCACGCCGTCGCCCGGTACGCCATCACCCGCGTCGAGGCCGACCTGACCCCCGACCCGGAGCGGCAGGCGGTCGTGGTCGCCCGGCTCCTGGCCGAGTACGCCGATCTCAGGTGACCCCGCCCGGGGCACCTTGCCGCACCCGCCGGCCCGTCGGACAACAACACCTCCGACCCCGGCGGCCCGGCCGCCCACCTCCCGTCCGCGGGCGTGCCCATGATCCTCCTCGCGCTCACCGTCAGCGGCGACGAAGTCGCCAGCGCCTACACCAGCCGCATCCTCACCACCGTCCTCGTCGCCACGACCACGTCGGCCGCGACGTTCGCGTTCACGTGGTGGTGGGCGCGCCGCCGGGCGCTCCAGCAGTGGCACAACAAGGAGTTCCTCGACCGGATCATCGTCAGCCTCAACATCTTCGCCGACGGCTACCTGAAGATCCGGACCGTCCTGGAGCGGTCGATCGAGGAGGTGTTCCTGAACAAGGTCGCCATCGCCAAGGTGTGGGCCGGGGCCCGCGCCACGACCGTCAGCAGCCCCGTCATGCCCATCCCCCGCGAGGACCGCTGGTTCCTGCTGAACTTCGTCCTCAACGCCGTGGCCGAGCACTTCGTCAGCGGCCACATCCGCCGGGACGCCGGGCTGCCGGTCACGACCGTGCGGTACGCCCTGTTCCTCACCTGCGAACTGGTCGGCGATGAGCGGATCCGCAAGGTGCGGGCGATGCTGATTCGGGCCGACCTGCTCGCCGAGTTCCCGCACATGGACTCGATGCCGCAGCTCGAAAACCCCTGGCACGCCGACCGCATCGTGACCCTGCGGCGCGCCGCGGAGCTGTACAAGAAGGAGCCCGACAACTTCCTGGTCCTCGAAGTGTGCGTGTGAGGTCCGGCCGCACCGAGGGGCCGCCCGCGCGTTCGCTCCGGGCCGCCCGTGGTTCCCCTTCTCCGGATGCGGTACTGTATGGGGGAGTCGGCCCGCACCACTCTCCGCCCCGAGTACCGCCCGTGGCCACCGCCCCCCAGCCCGAGCCGGTTCCGGCTCCCGAGTCCCGGCCCCCCGAGACGCCCGCGCCCGAATCCGAACAGCCCCCCGACGCGGGCGGTACGCTGCCGGACCTCCGCGGCGCCCCAGCGGGGCAGGCCGAAACTGTGTCGCAGATCGCGTCGCCCCCCGGGGCGCCGGGACCGACCGCCGACTTCCCGGCCGGGACCGTCGTGCAGTCCCCCGAGGACGCGGGTCGGGCCGCCGAGCTGTCCCTGACGGCCGCAGCCGCCGCGGTGCGGGTGCCCGCCATCCCGGGCTACGAAATCGACGGGGAACTCGGCCGCGGCGGCATGGGCGTCGTGTACCGCGCCCGGCACGTCCGCCTGAACCGGCCCACGGCGATCAAGATGCTCCTCGGCGGGCGGTACGTCGAGCCGGTCGCACAGGCCCGGTTCCTCCTCGAAGCGGAGGCGCTGGCGCAGGTTCAGCACCCGTATGTCATCCAGGTGTTCGAGTTCGGCCAGCACGACGGGCAACCCTACTTCGCACTGGAGTTGGTCGCCGGCGGGACGCTCGGCGGCGCGCTCCAGCGGGCTGGCACGTTCGCGCCGTGGCGGGCGGCCGAGATGGTGGCGAAGCTGGCCGACGCGGTCGCCGCGGCGCACGCCAAGGGGATCGTCCACCGCGACCTGAAGCCCGCCAACGTCCTCCTCGACGAGAAGGGCGAGCCGAAGGTGACGGACTTCGGCCTGGCCCGGATCGGCGCGTCGGACATGACGGCCACGGGCGCGGTCATGGGCACGCCGAGCTACATGAGCCCCGAGCAGGCCGCGGGGAAGACGCGCGAAATCGGCACTGCGACCGACGTGTACGCGCTGGGGGTGATCCTGTTCGAGTTGCTCACGGGCACGGTGCCGTTCCGGGGCGACTCGGTGATGGAGACGATCCAGCAGGTGCTGACCCGCGAGCCGGTGAGCCCGCGGGCGCTGGCCCCGCACACCCCCCGCGACCTGGAGACGATCTGCCTCAAGTGCCTGGAGAAGGACGCCGCCCGGCGGTACCCGACGGCCGCGGCGCTGGCCGACGACCTCCGAGCGTACCTCGCGGACCGGCCCATATCGGCCCGGCCGGTCGGGGCCGCGGAGCGGGCGCTGAAGTGGGTGCGGCGGAACCCGAGCCGCGCGGCCGCGGCGGTCGCGGTGGCGCTGGTCGCGGTCACCGCCGTGGGCGCGGCCGCCGCGGTCCGCGCCCAGCAGGAGGCGGACCGCCGGGCGGCCGACGCCGAGGTGGTCCGCCGCCAGCGCGAGGCCCGCGCCGACGTGATCGTCGACGCCCTCGGCTCGATGGAGCCGGTCGAACTCCCGATCCTCGTCCGCACCCTCGACGAGTACCGCGACGAGGTCGTGCCCCGGCTCCAGACCCCGGCCCGGCGGCCGCTTCCGGACCGGGCCGGGCTCCACGCCCGGCTCATGCTCGTGGTGCTCCGCGCGCCCGGCCCGCCCGACGCCGCCGAGCGCCAGCGGCTCGCCGAACTGCTCGACTACTCCGCGGCGTGCCCGGTCGCGCAGGTGCCGGTCCTCAACGGGCTCATCAAGCCGCTGGTCCTGGCGGCCGGGTTCTCGCACCGCGACTGGCTCGCGCGGAGCGGGGACCGGCCCGCGGGGTATCGGTTGCGGGTCGCGGCCGGGTGGGCGATCGTGTCGCCCGCCGACCCCGAGTGGCCGCCGCGCGCCGCCGAGGTGGCAGCGTGGCTCGGGCAGCAGAGCCCGACCGAGGCCGGGGCGTGGGGCCAGGCGTTCGCACCGGTCGGCACGGTGCTCGCCCCACACCTCGTGCGCCAGTACGTCGCCGCCCGCCCCCGCCTCCGGTCCGGGAAGCTCGCGGAGTCGGAACTGGTCGCCGAGGCCGGCGCGTTCGACCTGTGCGCGAGCCTGCTCGCCCGGTTCGCAACCGACCGCCCGGCCGACCTCGCCGAACTGGTCATGACGTTCGACGCGCGACACTACTCGCTCGTCGAGGACGCCGTGCGGCGAGCCGCCCTCGGCGTGGCCCCGGTCCTGCGGGCGGAACTCGCGGCGCCGCTCGCCGACGACGGCCCCCGCGCGGAGGCGGAGGCGCGGGGCCGCCGGCACGCGAACGCGGCTGCGACGCTCCTCGCACTCGGCGACCCGGACCCCACGTGGCCGGTCCTGCGGTTCCCGGCGGGCGGCACCCCGACCGCGCGCAGCTACCTGATCCACCGGTTCTCCACGACCGGTGCCGACCCGGCCGTGCTCGTGCGCCGGTACGGCGCCGAATCGGACCTGTCGGCGCAGCGGGCGCTGCTGATTGCGCTGGGCGACTTCCCGCCCGCCCGCGTCCCCGCGGCGGATCGCGACCCGTTCACCGCGGGGTTGCTCCGGGCGTACCGCGGCCACCCGGACCCGGGCCTGCACGCGGCGATCGACTGGCTCCTGCGGCAGAAGTGGGGGATGGCGAACGAGGTCGCCGCGATCGACCGGGAACTCGCTACGGGTGTGCCAACTGCGGACCGCGACTGGTACGCCACGCGCCAGGGGCAGACGCTCGCGGTCGTCCGCGGCCCGGTCGAGTTTCAGATGGGGTCGCCGCCCGACGAGACCGGCCGCAACGCGCACGAACTCCGGCACACGAAGCGGATCGCCCGCACGTTCGCGATCGGCACCCGCGAGGTGACGACCGAGCAGTACCTCCGGTTCCGGCCGAAGCACGCCTACCTGAAGCATTACGCCCCCGAGCCCGAGTGCCCGGCGCTGTCCGTGTCGTGGTACGGGGCCGCGGCGTACTGCAACTGGCTGAGCAAGGAGGAGGGGGTGCCCGAGGACCAGTGGTGCTTCGAGCCGAACAAGGACGGCGAACTCGCCGAGGGGATGCGGATCAAGCCGGACTACCTGCGGCTCACCGGCTACCGGCTCCCGACCGAGGCCGAGTGGGAGTTCGCGTGCCGCGGCGGGGCGGTCACCCCGCGGTTCTACGGCCGCGGCGACGAACTGCTCTCGCGGTACGGGTGGTCGTTCCGGTCGGCGGACGAGCGGTCCCACCCGGTCGGGAGCCTGCGACCGAACGACCTGGGCATGTTCGACACGCTCGGGAGCGCCTCCGAGTGGGGCATCGACCCGGCGGTCCAGTACGCGGTCGACCAGCCCGACGACGCGGAGCGGACCCGGTACCTCGTGGTGACCGACCAGAACTCGCGCATCCTGCGCGGCGGTTCGTTCTACGACCAGGCCGGCGACCTGCGGTCGGCCATGCGGAGCTTCTACCGGCCGGGCGTCGGCAACTTCGCGAACGGGTTCCGCGTCGCCCGCACATTCCCGGCGGCCGAGGAAGGGAAGGGGAGGTAGCGCCGGGAAACGCGCGGTCGCGCTGTTGAGGTGGGGCGAGAACTTGATTCCGGCCGACTCCCCCACCCCACCTCCGGAACCATTCTGAAGTCCGGAATCATCCCATTCGTCCGGAAGAATCTCTGTTGGAGTGTTCGGGGCCGGAGTCTGCACCATCCGCAATCCCTTGTCGCACCCGACGTTGGGCCAACGGCATCGACTGGCGGGTCGAGTACCCGAACGAGACGCATCACGGGGCGATCAGGTCCGGTGGGGGCGGTGGGACGACCCGAACGACCCGGCCGTGGGCGTACGTGATCGCCTTGAGCCGCGGCCAACGGTAAATCGCGGTGACGCGCCCGTCCAGGGGATCACCCGAACGGTCCTCCCCGTGCGTGGGTTCGCCGATGAGCCTCTCAACCTCGGCCCGGCTCATCCCCAACCGGATGCCCGGGTGGCACACCGCCCCTGGGGGCGGCGCGGCGCCGAGGGCACCGAAGTTATCGACCCCGTCCATGAGGCGGCCGAACGGTCCCTTGGGTCGGGGCGATACCAGGCTTGCCGCGAGAACGAGCGGAACCAACAGGCCCATCTTCACGACCCTCTCTGTCAGTGACTGCACCACGATAACCGCGGCGACACTGGTGGGAAAGGTGAACGGCACAGGCCCGGGGAATGTCGGGGGTGGCACCCCCTCACCCGCCGCTCGAAGACTCGCGGCGACCTCTCCCCCGAGACCAGGGGCGAGGTGGGGCTTCGGGCCTTATGAACAGCTTTGGAACGGGGTAGCGACAGCAGAGAGGCCATCCGCCCCACCTCGCCCCCGGCTTTGCGGGGGCGAGGTCGCGACGAGTCTTCGAGTCGCGGGTGAGGGGGCGGTCGCGTGAGCGCGGTCGATCGAGCCACGGGGTCTTCAGCGCTCCTCCCACGGGGGCAGGCCCCGTGGCTCGCAGGGCAACAGCATCACCGCACGAAGCGGGAGACGTGCGTCGCGCCGTCCTGGAGTTCGAAGCGGTAGCCGTCGGGGAAGGCGTCGGCGAACTCCTCCTGGTGCGACACCAGCAGGATGCAGTGCAGGTGCCCGCGGAGGTTCTGGAGCTCCTGGATCATCACCTGGCGGCCGGCCCGGTCGAGGCACCCGAACCCCTCGTCGATGATGACGCTCTCGATCGGCCGGTGCTGCTTGCTCGCGTACTGCCCGATCCCGAGCGCCAGCGCCACCGCCACGCGGAACCGCTGGCTCCCGCTCAGGAACGCCACGTTGATCGGCGACCCGCCGGTCACCCGGTTCGAGCACTCCAGTTCCAGCGCCTTCTCCGTGCTGCCGTCGTCGGTGCCGACGAGCCGCAGGAACAACTGCCCGCCGCTGAGCCGGTCGAGGACCGCGTTGGCGTAGTCGACGATCTGCGTCTCGGCCTTGCGCACGAGGAACCGCTGGAGCCGGTCGCGGCCGAGCAGTTCGGCGAGGAGCTTGTGCCGGTTGTGGTCGGCGTCGACGGCCTTGTACTGCTCGTTGAGGTCGCCGCGCTGCTTGCGGTAGTCGTCGAGCACCCGCTTCCGGCTCCGGGCGTCGAGGAAGTCCTTGTTCCGGTCGTCGGCCTCTTTCCGGGCGGCGGCGACCTCGGCCCGCACCTCGTCGGGGTTGCGGCGGGCCTCCTCGGGGAAGGCGCCGGCCTCCTCCTCGAACTGAACGATCTCGGCGCGGAGCGAGTCGAGCCCGCCGCGGGCCGCTTGAAGGTCCGTGAACTTCTTCTCGGTGCCCTTTGCGGCGAGCGCCTCGAACTCGTCCTGCCACCGCGAGCGCTCGTTGAACCCGGCGGTCTCGGCCGGCTTCTGCCACGCGACGGGGAGCGCCCGCTTGGCCCGCTCGACGGACTCGGCGCTCTGCTTGCGGCTCGCCTCCTCCTTGCCCAACTCGCCGACGATCCGGGCCAGGTCGAGGTCGATGGTGTTCAGGTCGCGCACGCCGCGGTCCACGTCGAGGTCGGTCGTCGCGATGGTTTTCTTCCCCGCGGCGATGGCGGCGGCGACGCTCTTTTCGTCGGCCTGCTTGGACGCGAACTCCTCGCGGACCGCGGCCGGGTCGCCCTTCGGGAGGCTCTGCCGCGACCGCTCGAACCGCTCGCGGGCCGACTCCAGCTTCGCCCGCAGTTCGCCGACCTTCTTCGCCTCCTCCTGTGCGACGCGGAGCTTGCGCTTCACGGCTTCGATCTGCTTCGCTTCCTCGGAGAGCGTGGCGACGTCGTGCCGGTCGGGGTACGTCACCTTGACCCAGTCGGACGGCTCGGTCGGGCCGACGCGGTCCTTGTACTCCTGCGGGAGCTGGAAGTAGGTCTGCCGGCACGACTCGGCGAGCCGCCGGGCGTCGCTGCCGGCCTGCTTGACCGCACCGGACGCGGCGACGTACTGCTCGCGCAGTTTGGTGAGGAGTTCGCGGTCGGCGGCCTCCTTCGCGGAGAGGTGCTCCTCGGTCGCACGGGCCTTCGCGGCCGCTTCGGTGAGGTCCTTGAGCTTGCGCTCGGCGGCCTTGGCGTCGAGGTCGCGCTTCTTCTTCTCGTTCGCGAAGTGGGCCTCGGTGAGCGGCTGCCCGCACGCCCGGCACGACTTCTCGCCGGTGAGGTGGGTGAACTCGTCAGCCAACTCCTTCGCCTGCCGCGCGAGCGCGCGGGCCTCGGCGGCGGCCTGGTCCCGGGCGGCGCGGTCGTCGCGCGCCGCCTTGGCCTGCGCTTCGAGGGCAGTGAACTCCTCCTTGGCCTTGAGCCCCTCGGCCTTGAGCCGCGCCTCCTCGGCCTTCGCGTGCTTCTCGGTGGCGGCCGCCTTGATGAGTTCCGAGCGGTCCTCGTGGAGTCGGTTGAGCAGGCCGATGTGCTGGGCGAGGAGCGCGAGCCGCTCCTGGTCGTGCTGGAGCGTGCGGACGGCGGCGTCCGGGTCGGCGGGGAGTGGCTTCAGGTCGGCTTCGAGCCGCTTCACCTCGGCGTCGGCGTCCTCGGCCTGCTTGACCTTTTCGAGCACCCCGGCGAGTTCGCGGAGCCGGGCGTTGAGGAGCGCGTGCCGGGCCTCGTCCTCGCCGAGCGTCTTTTTGAGCGCCTCGCGCTTCTTCTTGGCGAGGTCGAGCTTGTTCTCGGCCTGGCGGCGGTCGTCGGTGCGGATCGCCTGCTCGCCGAGGAGCTTCTCGGTCTTCCGCTCGGACTCGGAGATGCGACCCCGCTCGGTGACGACGGTGGTGACGGCCGGGAGCACGTCGCGGAGCTCGCGGAGCCGGTGGTACTCGGTCTCGATGGCGACCGCGTGCTTCAGCACCCCCTCGGCGCTGGCGAGCTTGGCCCGTGCGTTGCCGAGTTTCTTCTGGGCCGCGTCCCACCCGCGGGCCTGGAGTTCGAGTGACACCAGGGCGTCAATGCGGTGCTGCGCCGCCGTGCGGGCCTCCTCGGCCGCGGCGATCTTCGCTTCCTCGGCCGCGAGCTCCTCGTCGGTCACGTTGCGGGTACCTTCGAGCTGGTTCGCGATCCCCTCGAGCTGGGCCTTGAGCGCCTTGCGCTTCTCGTCGGCCCTGCCGTGCAGCTTCTGGAACCGCTCGAGGTCGACGATGCGGGCGAGCACGCTGGCCCGGCCCGACGGCGTGCTGTCGAGTAGCTTCTCGGACTTCCCCTGGAGCAGCAGAACCGACGACGTGAACGTCTCGTAGTCGAGCCCGATCTTGTCCTTCACCCACGCATCGAACTTGGCCTTGTAGGTCGTGTCCGGGATCGCCTCCCACGCCTCCTCGCCGCCCGCGGCGGTGCCGGGGGGCGGGGCGATGAACTTCATCACCTGCTGGGTGCTGGCGACCCCGGAGGTGCGGCGGCGCACGGTGCGCTTGACGCGGTACAGTTGCCGCTCGACGGTGAAGTCGAACTCGACGGCGAGGGTGGTCGATTCCTTGTTGATGAGTTCCGACGCGCTCTGGCTGCCGCCGCGGTGGTGGCCGAACAGCGAGTACGTGACGGCGTCGAAGATGCTCGACTTGCCGCTGCCGTTGGTGCCCGAGAGCATCCACAGCGGCGACCCGTCGAAGCGGATCTCCTGCTCGTCCTTGTAGGAGAGGAACCCCGAGAGCTTCACGCGTTGCGGGATCATTCTTCACTCAGCGAAAAGGCGGGCGTGGCCACGCCCGCTTAGTTTTCCAGGTCGTTGAGGAGCCCGTCGGCGAGGTTCAGGATCGCCGCGCGCTCCTTCTCGTCGTGCTGGATCAGTTCCTGGCCGAGGTAGTCGCGGACGGTCTCGCCGAAGCTCTTGGTGCCGGCCCCTTCCGTGCCCGCGAGCGACGGCCCGAGCGCCCCGGTCTCCTGCCAGTCGCGGGCGTACCACCGCGGGAAGATGCGCTCCAGTTCACGCAGCACCTCCTCCAGTTGGTCGACCCCCGCCGTGTACCGGATGTGCAGGTTCACGAGGTCGGTCTGCGCGTTCTGGTACTCCGCCTTCAGCCGCGGCAGGTCGGTGGCGGGGTTCAGGACGCTCACCTCGTAGATCGGCGTCGCCGGCAGCGGCAGCACCCCCGGGTCACCGTTCCGGCCGTCCGGCCCGATTTCGACAATCACGACGCCCTTTTGGTCGCCCGACTCGCCGAGGTCCATCCGCTCGATGCTGCCCGAGTAGCGGACGTGCTTCGCGGCCCCGAGCCACTGCGGCTTGTGGATGTGCCCGAGCGCGACGTAGTCGAACTGCTCAGGCAGGTCGGCCCCTTCCACGACCACGTCTTCCTCTTCGGTGATGCGGAACAGGCTCGGCCCGACGCTCGACCCGTGAACGTGGACGTGCGCCGAGAGCACGGCCGGGGCCTTCGGGTCGTACTTCGGGTGTTCGCGGATGTCGCGCAGAGCACCCGCCCACGCGGCGACGAGGAGCTTGTTCTTCTCCTCGGGACTGCCGTACTTCAGCGCCGCGTCGCCCTTGAAGTACCGGCTCGGCGTCGGGTACGGCATCAGCACGAACTGCACCGGGAACCCGCCCGTGCGGTCCTCGAGGCGGACGAACGTCGGGTCGGCGGCGAGGTAGAGCCGGCCCGGCGGCACGGTCTCGCCCATGTGGCCGAGCGTGGGGGCCGCGAGCGACATGGCGCTCACGAGGGTCTGGCAGAAGTTCTCGTTGTCGTGGTTGCCGGTGAGGGTGAGGACCGTGCCGCCGGTTTCGAGGAACTCGCGGAACGCCTCCTGCCAGTGGCGGATCGTCTCGCGGAGGCTGTCGGGCCGCGCGAGTTCGCTGAACAGGTCACCGGCGACGAGCAGCACGTCAACCGCTTCCTGCTTGCAGTGCGCGGCGACCCGCTCGACCGCGGCTCGTAGGTCGGCGGTGCGGTCGATCCGCCCGAGGCGGTCGCCGAGGTGCCAGTCGGCGGTGTGGAGGATCTTCATACCCCGACATTGTGCCGGGGCGTGCGAACGAGCGGAAGGTCAGATGCGGGCGGGGAGAGCAGGGGTTGATCCCCCGAAGGGGTTGCATTCCCGAACCCAGGGTCGCCGGTTTCGGCGCACCCTGGGGCACCTCCGACACAATGCAGACACGCACGGGTCACCCAGGGTGCGCCCCAGAGCGGGCGACCCTGGGCTCTGGAATGCAACCCCTTCGGGGTACAGACCGCTCGCCGCCGCCGCTACACTATCACCATGAGCACCACAGCCACCCTGACGCCGCCCGCACCCGCCGCGAAGTCGCCCGCACACGAGACGCTCGTGTCGCGGATGAGGGCCATCGTCGGCCCCGACAACGTCCTCACCTCCGCGGCCGACATGTCGGCCTACGAGTGCGACGGGTTCACCATCGCCAAGACCAAGCCGAGCGTCGTCGTCTTCCCGACCAGCACCGAGCACATCGTTGCCATCGTGAAGGCGTGCGTGGAACTCGACGTCGGGTTCCTCGCCCGCGGGGCCGGCACCAGCCTGGCCGGGGGGTGCGTGCTGGTGGGCGGCGGGGTCATGATCGCGCTGGCCCGCATGAAGCGCATCCTCGAAATCAACGTCCGCGACCGGTACGCGATCGTCGAGCCGGGGGTCGTGAACGTGTGGCTCACCAACGCGCTGAAGCCGCACGGGCTGCACTACGCCCCGGACCCGAGCAGCCAGGGCGCGTGCACCATCGGCGGGAACGTCGCCACGAACTCGGGCGGCCCGCACACGCTCAAGTACGGCGTCACCGTCAACCACATCCTCGGCGTCGAACTCGTCCTCCCCGACGGCCGCGTGGTGACGTGCGGCGGCCCGACGGCCGACGGCCCGGGGTACGACCTGACCGGCACCGTCGTCGGGTGCGAGGGGACGTTCGGGGTCGTGTCGAAGGTGTGGGTGCGGCTCACCAAGAACCCCGAGGCGTACCGCACGCTGCTCGGCGTGTTCGAGACGATCGACGACGCGACCAACACGATCAGCGACATCATCGGGGCGGGCATCGTCCCCGCGGCGCTCGAACTGCTCGACAAGACGATGCTCAGCGCCGTCGAGGCCGCGTTCAAGTTCGGGTTCCCGCTCGACGCCGAGGCGGTCGTCATCATGGAGGTGGACGGCATCGCGGCCGGGCTGCAGGACGAGGCCGACCGGATCGAGGCGATCGCCAAGAAGAACAAGGCCCGCGAGGTGCGCAAGGCCAACACCGAGGCCGAGCGGATGGCGCTCTGGAAGGCCCGCAAGCAGGCCTTCGGCACCATCGGGCGGCTCGGGTACCCGAGCTACTGCACCCAGGACGGCGTCGTCCCGCGGACGAAGCTCCCGGAGATCATGCGGCACATCCAGGCGACCGCGAAGAAGTACAAGCTCGGCATCTGCAACGTGTTCCACGCCGGCGACGGGAACGTGCACCCGATCCTGATGTTCGACGAGCGCGACCCGCTCCAGGTGAAGGCGGTGCTGGACGCGAGCCACGACATCCTGGCCGAGTGCATCAACCTCGGCGGCAGCGTGACGGGCGAGCACGGCATCGGCGTCGAGAAGATCGACTTCATGCCGCTCATGTTCACCCCCGACGACCTGAACTACATGGTCCGGCTCCGCACGGCGTTCAACCCCGAGAACCGGTGCAGCCCCGGGAAGCTGCTGCCGACCGCCGGCGGGTGCTCGGAGCCGTCCGCCGTCGCACTGAAGCCCGGCCGCCGCGCCGCGGTGTGATGCGGTGCCACCAGGAGGCGACGTGAACGAGTACCTCGGTGAGTTCCTGGGAACGGCGATCCTCATCCTCCTCGGCGGCGGGGTCGTGGCGGGGGCGGTGCTGGAGAAGTCGAAGGCCCAGAACGCGGGCTGGGTCGCGGTGACGGCGGGCTGGGCGGTCGCCGTGATGGCCGGCGTGTACACCGCGAAGGCCGTCGGCGGGCCGGGGTTCATCAACCCGGTCGGCCCGTTCGCGGCGGTGCTTCTGGGCAAGCTGGAGGTCGGTCGGGCGGCGGGGCTCGCGGCCGCGGAACTCGCCGGGGCGTTCACCGGGGCCGCACTCGTCTGGCTGCACTACCTGCCGCACTGGGCCGCGACCGCCGACCCGGCCGCGAAGCTCGCCGTGTTCTGCACCTCGCCGGCGATCCGGAACCCGCCCGCGAACCTACTGAGTGAGGCGATCGCGACGTTCACGCTGGTGTTCGTTGGGACGGCGATCGTGGAGAAGGAGATCGGCGGGGCGCTCATGGCCCCACTGGCCGGCGGCCTCGTGTGGGGGATCGGCCTGAGCCTCGGCGGGACCACGGGCTACGCGATCAACCCCGCCCGCGACCTCGGCCCGCGGATCGCGCACGCGCTACTGCCGGTCGCGGGGAAGGGCACTTCGGACTGGGGCTACGCCTGGGTGCCGGTCGCCGGCCCGCTGATCGGGGCGGCCGCGGCCGCGTTCCTGGCAAAAGCCGTGCTTCCCGTCCCGTGACGTGCGGATCTCACTCGCCCGCCGCCTCGCGAACCGAGCGCACCTGCTCCGCGGCCCAGGCGGGGTCGCGGCCGAGTTCGCGGGCCATCAGGTCGGCGACCTGCGGGGCCATCTCAACAGCGGCCCGTGCGTTCAGGTACAGCGCCCGCGTGCGGCGCGTCAGCACGTCGAGCAGCGTTCGCGCCATTTCCGCACGCACCGCCCACACCACCTCGGCCCCGCAGTACGGGAGGGCAGGGTGGAGCGGTGCCGCGAGCGAAGGGTCGGCGGCCATCAACTGGCGGACCGCGGCCGCGTCGGTGCCGTAGATCGCGAGCGGGTCGGTCGGGTCGGGCGGCGCGGACCCGTGCAGCCGCAACTCCGCGGTGCGGCACGGGCGGTGCGGCAACCGGGCCACCGCCGCGGCCTTGTCCACGCACCCCTCGGCCATGCTCCGGTACGTCGTCCACTTCCCGCCGGTGATCGTGACCAGCCCCGGCGCGTCCACGTGCATCGCGTGGTCCCGCGACATCGCCGCCGTGTTCCCGCCCGACTTTACGAGCGGCCGGATGCCCGCGAAGGTGCCCAGCACGTCGCCGCGGGCCGGCTTGCGGGTGAGGTAGCGGCCGACTGTTTCGAGGATGAAGTCGATCTCGGCATCGGTCGCGTGCGGATCGACCGGGGCGGCCGGCAGCGCGACGTCGGTCGTGCCGACGAGCGTGTGCCCGTGCCACGGGATCGCGAACAGCACGCGGCCGTCGGGGGTCTCGGGGATGAGCAGCGCCGAGCCGCCCGGGAGAAAGGCCCGGTCGAGGACGACGTGGCTCCCCTGGCTCGCGGCGAGCATCGGGGCGGCCGCGGGCGACGCCATCCGCCGCACCTCGTCGCAGAACGGCCCGGCGGCGTTCACCACGACCTTCGCCGCGGCGACGAACTCGCCCCCGCCCTCCGCGTCGCGCACCCGCACGCCGGAGATCGTGCCGCTCGCGTCGCGGGTCAGCCCGGTGACCGCGGCGTAGTTCACGACGCACGCGCCGAGGTCGGCCGCGGTCATGAGCAGGTGAATGAGCAGCCGCGAGTCGTCGAACTGGCCGTCGTGGTACACCACCCCGCCGCGGAGGCCGTCGGTGCGGACCGTCGGCAGGCGGCGGGCGGCCTCGGCGGCCGAGACGACCACCGCGTGCCCGAACGGGCTCCGGCCCGCGAGCAGGTCGTAGGCCTTGAGCCCGACGCCGTACATCACGAGGTCGCGGCGGCGGTAGCACGGGACGAGGAACGCGAGGTCGTGGACGACGTGCGGCGCGTTGCGGAGGAGCCGGCCCCGCTCGCGGAGCGCCTCGAAGACCAGCGACACGTTGCCCTGCCGCAGGTACCGGACGCCGCCGTGGACGAGCTTGGTGCTCCGGCTCGACGTGCCGCACCCGAAGTCGCCCCGCTCCAGCAGGAGCACCGAGTACCCGCGGGCGGCCGCGTCCACCGCCACGCCGGCCCCGGTCGCGCCGCCGCCGATCACCACCACGTCCCACGGGTCGCGGCGGTCGGCCGCCTTGCGGAGCATCGCGTCGCGGGTCATCGGGGTGTGCCTCGTCGGGCGGGCGGCGGCTCTGTGGAGTCGTTCGCCTCACGCGGGCCGCCACGCAGGGCGGCCCCTACAAACC